>NZ_JBSVSI010000002.1:0-135320 GCF_054403075.1 Enterobacter sp. H2G27 | reverse complement strand
CTGTTGTGGCTTTCTGGACTGCTCCGGCGGCTTTTTGGGTTCGTTGTACCAGGACCAGCCGGTGAACGGTTCTGCCGGCGTCACAATTTCCTCGGCCAGCGCCATATGGCTCGTTAGCGCCATAAGCAGGCCACAGAGGACGCGCTTCATTTCCCACCTCCCTGCTGGTTCACCTGCGCTGCGATACGATCTTTTATAAGCTGAATCTGGGTACTTGTGTCCGGCACTTTCTGGTTTTTTATTAAATCCTCATAAAAGTCAGAGAAGTTGATTTTGTCGAAGTTGATTCGCTCCAATTCCTTTTCTGTCATACCCCGGCAGTTCGGACTGTCTCCGCTGCCGAACTTCACACCCAGTTGGTCGCGACGCCCCTGCTCCTGAATGATGCGGGCAAGCTTGCCGTCAAAGACGCAGTAGACCTGACTTTTCTGGATGCAGGCACCCAGCACCTGGCGGTCACACCGCTCGCCGACGCTGACGGTGATTTTCTTCGCCTTCGCCTTCCCTATAGCCTTTTCTTCATCATCACATGAGGCCAGACCGGCGCTTTGTCCCCAGCCTGAGTCTTTACAGCAGTTAGAGAACCCTGCAAAGGCCTTACGGCACCGCATGGCTTTACCCGTGAAAACTTTTACATCAATGGCGCTGCTGGCACCTTTTGCGTCTTCAGCTGCCGAGGCAAGACCTGCCAGTTTGGCCACCGCCGTATCAAAACCACTGCTTCCGGCACCATTGGTCTCATCACACTCACCTGACTTACAGATGTAATCGCCACCGCAGACCAGGCCGCCAGACTGATGTGTGGTCTGACACTGGTAGGTGTAGCTCATATGGGTACACTGCCCGTCGGTCGACTCGGTGCAGGTTGTTCCTGCCGCAGTACAGGACGGATTCGTCATCAGCGTTCCGCAGGTTCCCGTGGAGTCTGAGGGTACGACATAGTTATCGGTGTACTCCCAGCAATCGCTGTAGACGTCATAGCTCTGACCATTGTTCACAATGGTTTTATTTCCGCCCGGAGTGGTGCAGGTTGACGTGGTTTTTTGCGCCTTCGACATATCTAGGCCACAGGATGAAGTCCAGTTCACTTCCGGGACAAAAGTGGTCTCGACCGCGTTCATGACGAGGACCAGCGTGAAACCTGACGCGCCGGACTGAAAGTCAGCTATTTGCTCCCGGATATGTTTTCTACAGACATCCTGCTTTCCGCTAACACATCCGGTGCTTTGATAGGAACCGGTAGGTAACGAGCCCCCCTGCGACAACGGTGTCCCCGGAGCGCCCGGCATTTCCCAGTTAAAAGCTTTTCCGACAATCGTCTGACTGACGCCCCACCAGGAGATTTTCCCGGCATTGACATCGCGATCCGCCCAGTAAAAATGCGCGCTGATCACCGGTCCTGATGCCGGCGCTTTAAAACTAAAACTTAAGGAAGTACCGTTATTCGTAAAAACAACATCGCCATTGGCCGCCGTCAGTGTGAAAGTTTTCTGCACTGTCGTGGTGGAAGTATGTCCGCCAGGTGTTGCCGTTCTTGAACAGGCTTCCACTGAGGCCACATCCTTATCGCAGGTATAATTTTCAAAGGTGGTTTTCGATACCGTCACCTCCTTACACTGGTTCGCGGTCCCGTTTAGCACACCGTCAGCGCCAGCTTCCGCATTTTTACCGATAGTGATAAAAGGTGCGTTCGGGTCGATGGCGGGCGTCGGGTTCGTTTTTCCGGAGTTGATAACCGACTGCGCTGCGTCATTACCCTGCAGAGCGGCCTGCCCTTTGTTGGCGAGCCCACCGTCACCGCCATCCACGCCGCCGTAATACCCTTTCTCCGGTGGGTTAGCGGTATAGCCTGGTATTGCCCCCGTGACGGTATCCGGATTTTTCAGGGCTCCCGTCCCGGCGGAAGCATTGCCCTTGCCAAAGCTCGCTCCCGCCTCAAAGGCAGGATCAGCTGCGCCAGCCAGAAGCGGGAAAAGCATCAGCACCGTTGAAAGTAGTTTTTTCATTTTGCGGCCTCCAGTAGATGGCGTGCCGTTGCCGCACAATCACCACTTTCTGCCACTTTTTCGAGAGCCTGCTGCAGGGGCAGACTTCCCCTGATGACGTCATAGTGGCCAGGGCAGGTCACCACCAGGGCGGGTACTGTGGTGATGTTGTACTGAGTGAACAACGTTGGATCGATTTGCACGCCAGCGTCCTTGTCCTCCTTACTCAGCTCAAACATTGCCGCCGCGGTCTGTCGCATGTCGTTATTAACCAGGCCGCGCAGCGTTGGCGGAATGTTGTAACGGCGGGCATCCTTCAGCATGGGCAGCAGACCTTCACGTGGAATACCGAGGCTCACAAAGTAAATAGCCGGGAACGTGTCTTTTTCCCCCATCTTGTTAGTCTGGGCTGCGATATCGCCCTGCAGGCGGTTAATCAGGTCCAGTTGCTGCTGCGGTAAGACGGGTGCGGCCGCCGGATGCCCCTGCTGGTCTTCCTTCATCGCTGTCAGCGCATCCTGCTGACCTTTGATCCAGCTATGGTCGGAGACGGAGATATCGGTCTGGGCGCTCGCCAGGGCCAGCGGCGCGAAAGCAATCATGACGCTGATCGTCAGCGCCCGGAGATAAGCGTTTTTCATTGTCATGTCCTTAAAGGAATACGCAGTTACGTTTGCGCCAGAAGAGGTAGCCGAAGTTCTTTTTGGAGGATGGAGAGTTATGCGTTGTGCCCCACAGCTGCGTGCTGGCCCCGAAGGGATGGCAGTTGCCCGGTTCGGGGTACATGTTCACCATCTGGTATCGCCATCGCTCTTTCGGGATGATCGGGGATGGATACTGGTTACATACGGCGACGTCCGCGCCCACAGAGTTCCATACCAGCCCCTCACGATGCATCTTGAAGGCCATTCGCTCTCCGACCAGCAGAGAGGCCTCGAGCGGAGAAAACTCACCGCTGGTAAAACCTGTTAGCGGGTAGATAGAACCCTGACTACCTGCGCACCAGAACAGCGGCGACAGAGGAAGGCCAGCTGATGATGCAGCTGCGTCAGCAGCACAGGCCCCCTGAGCTATCAGGTTGCCGAACAGTGCTGCCTCGGGGTTAATCAGCATCGAGAGGGTGCTGTCATTCCAGAGAGGATCAACTTCGGAGAGATAGGCAATATCCATGTCGCCGGTCTGCAGACACCCCAGACTGGTGATGATGTTCAGCCAGAAAATCAGCGGGTATTTATACCAGTGAACATGGTAGAACGTGCCGGCAGCGGGCCGGTCACTCTGCCCTGCGGTTCCCGTTCCCGTTCGTCCGAGATCGATTTTAAAGCCGCCCATGTTGACCATGACGCCAGGCTCACGGGTTACGTCCACCATCGCCATTGGCTCCCAGAATCCGATGGCCAGACCGATACGATAAAACACACCATATGGACAAATCTGGATCGGCGAAGCCGGGTTGTTGGTATCCTTTTGTGGACCGGCGGCCAGCTGAATATTGCCGAGCGTCATCGGAAACAGGCACTTCCAGCAGACATCGCTTATCGGGTTAACCCAGCGGCCATCACCCGCGTTGCTGGCTGCGGCCGTTGCCTGAGCTGGCATCCAGGACAGCAGGACCAGCATCACGCAGGCAAGCCATGAGAAACGCTTCATTTCACCTCCCGCAGCCACACACAGACCGGGCCGTCCTCAGTGTCATGAATGGAGCCAATGAAACAGCCATCGCCCTCTGGCGCGGAAGGGAGCCAATCAATGATGTTTTGTTTCCCTTTTTCCCAGTCGGCGATCACCTGGGGAGGCGCGTCGTTTTCCATCCAGCGGGTGGCGCAGGTCAGATTGTGCTGGCGCATCCAGTCGCCAAATTCAGTCTGTGTGGCCTTATCACTGGCGGGTGCAAAATAATGAGGGTGCGTCCAGAAGCCGTTGCGGTCACGGGTAACCGTCACCGGCCTGACAGGTTCAGGGTGAGTCATGGGGTATCTCCGGGAGTGCCGCAGCCACCGGACGGCGGAAGGGCTTAAAAAGGATCAGTGGTTATTGGCTTTACCGGCCGCTTTCATGATGATGGCCAGACGTTCTTCCTGGCTCATTTCGTACAGGGCAAGAATGGCGCCGCGCAGAACATGCGAGGGTTTGTACAGTGGATTATCGTTGAGGATTTCATCCATCTGTCGGGCCGAACCCTCATCGTGACGTACTGAGGTGACATTCCGGCCCTTTTCAGTAACAGGGTCTTTTTTCATGGCGTTACCTGGTCGGGGTTAATCGGAAACCGGGGGGGCATTCAGGCTGAGGCGGAGCGCAACGCAGTGAGCACCGAACATCCTGAAAGGCCGCGCGGTTGAGTCAGTGAGCTTTGATAGTACGAGTGACAATTAAGGCATAACCATTGTCATCATCGTACTCAGCAGTATGCTCCTCCCCGGCGGAAATACGGTCAGCGGCAGCATTCAGATACCGGACTAACATCTCTGTTGAATGTGGGGAGGTTATCTGCGCGAAGACAGCAACAACCCGCTTTTCTTCGTCCTGTGGTACAGCAATCAACTTCGCCAGCTCCTCTGGTACGTTCCGCCCGGCAAATCCAGGAAAGAACCCTGGAGGCGTACTGCACAACTGACGCTGCAGCGTTACCTGTAGATCCGGGGATGCTACGGGCACAGTGCAAAGACTGATAACATTATCGTTTTCAGGGAACGGTGTGCGACTCACCATTTGCACGGCCTCTTTCAATCCCCGAACCAGATCACGTGTAATTGTCGACGTATCAGACGTCACATTGATGATCACCTGCCTGACGGGCCACATCTGTTTTTGCCAGTCTGTCATCAGTCGGCTGATGTACCACCCTTCCCTCTCACTGCCCCGGATAAGTACGCTGAGCCACGTGCCGGCGTACCCATCGTTCACTGCCGCATCTTCGCTGTCCTGCATCGTCTGCTCAGTTACTCTCGGTGATGTATAACACTGGCGCGCCCGGAAAATCCGGCGGCTGATTTTTTGCCGATCGACCTCTGGCATCGTCACGCGCAGTGATTCATCACGCGTCAGTACATAGCCCTCTTCAGTCAATGCCTTTTCCAGTTCAGCCAGTAGCAACTGGTAGTATTCCCGGTTAGCAAATGCATGAACCGCTTCGGCATGTCGGGCACTGCCAAATTGCGCCAGAGGGACAGGTATTCCCGGTCTGCTCTCCCACGCACGGCGTTCACGGCGTGCATCTGCAAGATGCTGAACAACAATCCAGCCAGCGAGTAGCGCAACGACGACTAGAATACCGGTCATGCCCTCAGTATCACGCAAACAGGTGAGCATCCCCTGCAGCCCCTGAGGGCTGGTGAAGCAGCTGATTAACGCCATGCGTTCATCTCCTCCATTCTGTTACGGATAAGCCTGACGAGGTACAGGGGAAACGCCTCATCACGTACTTCCGGCGCTATCGGCTGAAGCTGGTTCTCAGCGCACCACTGCTGCCAGGCACCGGCGATCAGCGCCGGTTGCCATGAAGCGATTTCTGGGTACAGATGACAGAGTTGATTCACGGTTTCGTCACAGCCTTTGTTATCAGCGTTGTGACCTGTCATATGCTGAAACACAGACGGCACAGCGCTATTGTGTATCAGTGACATTCGGCGCTCTCCTGCTCTTCGCCCGCAAACAACCTGTCGAGGCGCTCGGAAAGTGACATCGTCTGACCCTTTTTACGTTTCGCGCTGTCCTCGGCCCGCATGTTCTCCAGTAAGAGGTGAATGATGTAGTCCGGAAACCGTTCATCACGTTTTGACGGCTCCCGGCTGTCCTGCTGGTTCTGCACACACCAGTGGAGCCAGGCTTTGGTCACCAGTACCGGATGCCAGGAGTCAATTTCGGGGTACAGCGTCTTCAGCCGTTCTGCTGTTCCCATGCGAGGAGCTATCTCAGCGGGTTTACGCGTTTTTCTGCCGTAACGTCGTTGGGATGTGACCGCCTGACGCATTTCGGGAAACAGGTCACCTAACGTTGTTGCACTCATTTTTTCGCTCCTGATACCGGAATTTCTTCCACTTTCATCACGCGGCCGTCGCGCGATATCCGCGCGGGGATGTGTTCAAAACCGAATTTACGGGTCAGTACGCCAGACTGGTCGAAGTAGATACGTTCATTCAGCGCATCACTGGTTTCTTTGATGTTGCCGTTCACCAGGATGACCTTCACGCTGGTCTGACCGGCGAGCTGCTGTCGTGCCCAGTTCACCTGCTCCTTATCATCGCCGTCGATAAAAAAGAGCACCTGGCTGAAGGGCACCTTATCAAGAGGATTGACCGTATCGCCCTTGCGGGCGATCACTTTGCCCTGCATGTCAGTGATCGTTTCCTTCACGGTAAATGTCGGGTCCCAGGCAAAGCTGCGGTATTCCTTCGCTTTCGTGAGCCCTTCCACCGGCGTCGGACGTACCGCATGCTCCTTCACTCTTTCCGTTGCCTCTTTGCGAAGGCGGTCCAGCTCGCCCGTCTGCTCCATTCCCTTCAGGCGATTCTGGATAAACGCCAGCATGTCCTGCTCTGCAGGCTCGAAGACGTTGCCCCAGGTACCGAGATCTTTCGCCCCGCTGCCGGCGGAAAGCATCAGCAGCATCATGGCCGTCAGCTGCAGTCGTTTTTTCACTGGCCCCCCTGGATGCGTCGGGCAATATCAGCACGAATTTCATTCGTGATATCGCGCTGCGGGCTCATCACCGCCGGCTTCACCAGAACGATGGCGTTGTGTGAGGACTGCCATGCATCCAGGCTGCCGGTCAGTGCCGCGTTGAACTGCTGGGTCATCGCTTTAGCCCTGTTTTCATCGAGCTGTAACTGAGCGGACTGCTGCATGAAGAGGTCCACAGTCCCCTTCATGTCGAAGACCACCACCTCCGGGGTGACGGCTTTCGCCGTCACATATGCCACGCCTGTCATAACCAGAAGTCCCGCCAGCCCCAGCATGCTGGCTTTAACCCAGCGGGATGTCTTGCTGGCTATCGTTACACCGTCGCGGACGGTGTCGCAGTTATACGGCTTGTCCTGTTGTTCACTCATGCTGCTTTCACCCACTCTTCAAGTTCGCGAAGTTCACTACCGTATTTTTTCTCCGCCAGCAGATATGCCGCCTCTTCCGCTGTCGCTCCCGCTTCTTTCTGGGCTTTCTGCATGAAAGCGAAGTCCTCGCCACGCGAGCTGAACATGGCACGCGTCACGGGGTCGACGAACAGGCGATGGAAGGAGCTGTATTCACCGGCGTTTATCAGCAGGGAGCTGTAGCCGGTCTGCAGGGCTGGCTGGAAGCCACGGATAACTTCTTTTTCCATGTCCGAGAACTGATCCGGGTTATCGGCAAGGTACTGTTTAAACGCCTTCGCATCCTGCAAGAGGGTGATTTTGGTGGAGCTGTTGTTCCAGGCGGCTTCTGCTTCCTTACTGGCGCTGAAGTCCTTGATGCCCTGGGTGATGGTGATAAACGCCCCACGGTGACGACGCACGGTGCGGTAGCCGGTTTCGATAAACCTTGCCGCGTGTGGGTTGGAGCCACCCAGCAAACGCCAGGCCTCGTCGATGATGCAGACTTTTTTGAGGTCGCGCGGGCTGTGGTACATCTTTTCCTGTATCGCCAGAATGAGCGAGAACAGGATGGACGAGAGCAGCTTCGGCTTGTCTTCCAGGCTCAGCAGCTCCAGCACCGCGAAGCGGGTTTCACCATCGAGCGTCGGTGCGTCGGCGTTGAAGTATTCTCCGTCAGGCCCCCAGGTGCAGTAGGTATCGAGCAACATGGCCAGCTCAGCAAGGCGCGCGATGATGGTCGGCTTGTCTGCGAACGCCTGGTTCACATCCTCATTTGTCAGGTAATTATGAACGTCGTCGATACGGGCTTTGTTTGCCTTCTTCTCCCACGCATCCATTACCGCTTTTTGCAGGATCGCTTCACAGACGCCATCCAGCGGCTGCGTCGGACTGGCGAGTACCGTCAGCAGGCGCACAATCCCTTCCGCAGAATGATTAATGTCCTTAACGTTGGCGAACGGGTTAAAGCGCAGTTTAGAGCCATCGAGATAAACCCCGCCGGCCTGGTGACAGTAGTTCTTGTAGCTGTCCCCCATGTCGATAACCCAGGCGTATCCCCCGGCATTCAGTACGTCACGAAGAATGCCCTGCGTCAGGAATGATTTACCGGCCCCGGACGTGCCAGTGACGGCGATGTTAAAGTTGGTACTGCCGTTCTCTTCACCAAACATGTCGTAGAATGCAACCTGGTTCCGGTAGGTCGGCAATGGCATACCCACGTTGGACAGCTGGCGTTCGGCGACGACCGGCATCAGGCTCACTGCGTTCCATGACTTGGAGCGTAGCGTTGCCCCCGTCATCTTCAGGTCTTCCCACATCCCTTCCTGCATGACGAACGGGAAACTGGCCAGCCAGTTGCGCATCTGCTGGTACTGTATCGTCACCATTTCCAGCTCGTTCTTACGGAACACGTTGACGGCGGCCAGTTCACACTTCTGTGCCTCGGTATTGTTATCCGGGGCGAACAGGGTCAGGTTGAAGTAGGTATTGCAGAGCGCGATTTCATTACTGTGAAGCTGCTCTCGGGTACGCCGCCATTCCTCTGCAGCCTTTTTGGTGTTGGGGAACAGTGCAGCGTAGGCTGAGTTGGCCTTTTTAGACAGGTCCTGGTCTTTACGGAAAGCCTCGCTCTGACTTTTGGTCTGTTCTTCCAGCGCCGTCGTCCAGGTCAGCATAAAGGGACAGGGTATCCCGAGGTCGGGAAAACGCAGGTTCTGCAGATTGTCAGCCCCCTGCCAGAGCGCGAATCGACGCGGATTTTTAGCAAGCTGCATGTTGATGATGCGACATGCCGATGCCGGCAGGCGTGTCCCGCGCGCGTCAATGGTTTCAGGCAGCTCCATCCGGATATGCGATGGATGCACCTTCAGGTCAATCCCGGGATCAACCACCTGGCGGTTGAGCTTCTCATCCTCGTTGTAGTCCCCGGAGGACGTCAGCACCTGTTCCTGACGGTAGTTCATCTGCTCGCGTACCGCAGACAGGAATGCGTGCACATCGGTGTTCATGCTGTCGATGCGCGCGGCTCCCAGTGAGACGCGGATGGTGTTACGTATCTGAATCAGGTCATCCATCACCCGCTGCACCTGGGAAGCGCGCTTAATGGGCTGACCGTAGACAATAAAGATACGGTAGTTACGCAGGTAGAGCGGGTATTCCCGTTCGTTGGCCAGGCCGTGCAGCGCGGAACGCTGCCAGAACGCGCGGGTGATTTTATTGAGATGATCGGCCATCCCCCCTTTCCACATGTCGTTACTCACGCCGCGATCGATGCGTTCCCCGACACACTTGCTGGCAAGCATAATGACGGTCACAGGGGTCTGGCGGGGAAGCTTCTTACGTAGCATGTCATCGAGCGCGGCCATCACCTGCTCGTTCGCGCCAGGAAGCGGGGCGGCCTCCATAATGAAGCCCGCAGAGCCGGCATTGACGAAAATTTCATTCCTGTCGTCGTAATACCGGTACGGCAGCGCAGCGACCAGAGACGGATAGTCCCAGGTCTGGGAAAGGTTGTTGCGGGCCGTTGCTGCACCGTCTTCCTCTTTCCCGTTTTTCAGCATATCCATCAGGCTGTCGACAAAACTCATTTTCGGCCCTCCGCAGCGGCCCGGATCAACTCCAGGCGACGCAGCTTCTCTTCGTTCATCTGGCCGGTGTACGGTGCATCACCGGCAGTTTTAATCTGCCAGTCACGGCTCACGCTCAAAACGGCCAGCGTTTCATCATCGGTATCGACTGACTGTGTGGCGGTGATTTGCGTCGTTCCTTTCCGTGAATGGGCTAACGATTTCGCCAGATATTCGACGCCGTTCCTGCCGGAAATGTAGTGGCTGTTCATTCCCCTCCCTCCCCGATGACGCGGTAGCTTTCATCCCAGTGGGATTTGTTTTTCACGAACTCGACCACAGCCGGCTGATGAAAGTTGTCGTCCGTGTCCACCCAGGGTGCAATCCACAGGCGCTGCGTGGCGTCTGGAATACGCTGAACCGGAACGCGGCCCGCCGTGTTAACCGGCACAGGGGCTGCATGACTGGACGTGTCCAGCGGCGTGACCAGCGAACCTGACGATTTCGCCGGCGCAGTGGTCAGGGGGCGCGGTGCGACAGGCTTAGCGGCGGTGGTTCCGGTTGCTGCGGCGGAAACAGGACGGAAGGGATTCACGACCGGTGCTGAATTGCGCAGTGCCGGCAGGGTTTCACCCGCAGGCTTTTTTGCGGTTTTCTCTGCCGTCAGGTCATCCAGACTTTTACCCTGAGCGGCCAGCTTGTTGGCCTCACCGGTAGTCAGGCACTGGTCGGTTGCGGTCTTGTTGCAGTCGAAATCAGAATTGAGACCGGCGCAGCCGGTCAGTGCGCTGCACAGCAGTGCAGCACCCAGTAGTTTTTTCATGGGGTAACTCCGGTTTTAATTTAAGCGGTATTCAGGGAGGGGTAATACTTAATTTCGATTATTTGCAGTTGCACTGAATCAAAGTGAAAACCAACTGCACAGCAAGGCTGCAAAACACGCCGGCATAAAATAAATCCAGCGTCAGAAAGTTCAGGTTCATCTGGATAAAGCCATAAGCAATGGTCCCTATCAGCATTCCGCCCCACGGAACGACTGAACCATACATAAGAAACCCACCATCGAGTTTGTTAAAGGCTGAGTCGCTAAAGCATACGAGGAACACGCTAAAGAGCAGGCACACTCGCCAGGAGACCCAGCCCATATCACCCACGCCTTTAAGATTGAGCGCTGCCCACACTGTCAGTTCGGTAGTGAATACCAGTGCTGGAATCAGGATATAGCGATAGTTGTGCAGGATTTTGAGTAATGGGTAGCTTGCCATGCTGGCAGACATAAACACTCCAGTGAAATGAATTACAGGAAGACGTTGATGACATGAGCTAGTGCGCCTATGGTCACCAGGGTGAGTAATACAGTGAGCCCTCCAGTATGGTTGTAAACAGAAACACCGGTCGCTCCGGCTGTTATTACCAGTAGTGCAATGGCTCTGGTACGCTTCATTCCTCTCCGATTTTCTCGTTACCGTCAGTGACTTTATGGAGGAACTTCAGGTCAGGTTTCTTTTCTGGCCAGACGGACCTGGCTTCCTCACGATGCCAGTTGCTGACAATTCTGGCCGTCAGCCCTTCTGTTTCAGCCTGGTGCTTCAGGTGTTCCCAGGCAGAAAGGTTCAGGGGTTCATAATCAGAAAGTAACCTGTCGAATATCTCCTCCCAGCTTTCGTTGTAACGCGGGATAATTCGCTTAAATATCTCCTGACTCAGAAAAAACCAGGCAATCAGGAAACACAGTGCAAACAATGACGGGCGGAACACTGAAACCGTAGCTACCAGTACAACGATGAAGGTTGCAAGCCAAAGGAAAATGTACTTATTTCCTTGCGGAGTGGGCCGGCCAGCCTCCCATTCAGCAATATGCATCCGCATTTTCCTGAGCAGTGAGTTATTACGCTCTTCATCACGCATTACGGCTTCCCCCACGAAGAGCAGCATCAGAAATGGCGCTGAACTCCGCGTCCAGCCACTGTCTGAGTTCTTCCCGTGTCAGCTTATCCTTGTGAAAAACAGAAACGGCCAGGGTGCGCATGGCATCAATATCAAGCGGCTCATATGCCCGAATTTTCCGCTGTATTTTTTCTTCCCATGTTTCACATGCCTGTAACAATCCGGCGAGAAGAAAAGCTATTCCAACAGCAATGGAAGCCACGGTAAGCCTCTGATTGTGTGACCAGAAGCTAAAAATCAACATCCCTGTAGCGGTTAATCCCCCTACCAAAAATAGCCAGTGGGGTTTTGTGTTTTTTCCTGCGGACCAGTCTTCCCAGTCCCGTTCAATACCCCTCAGAAAGCTAATGCGGTCATCTATGCGTGCTCCCTTCATTTGCTCTCCTTTTCTTCAGGTGTTACGTCTGAAGGTGATGAGTGCAGCTCACGCCATATCCACCCACCCGGCATGGTTTCAATCAGGAAGTAACCACCTGCAAAGAAGATGAGAAGTCCTATGAGCTTTACCCATATACTGAAGTGCAGCGCGAACCATAAAATGAATACTGTTACTGTGAATAACAGCATTGGGATCAATCCGGTTGCCGCCCGAAACATTATTTTTCGTGCTTTCATCGTCATTCTCTCATCAGTTGATGGTGTCACCGAGGCGCAGCTGGCTGGCCTGGCGGAGAACGTCATCCGGGTTGATGTTGCCGACTGAGGTGGTGCTGGATGCAGTGGTCTGGCTCGCTGGCTGCGGAGTCACTGCGTTCTGCGCGGCGTTGCCGGCTTTCTGTAGTTCCTCTTTCGCTTTCGCGTCCTCGGCGTCCTCGATAGTTTCAAGGCGGAAGCCCTTCTGGAATACAACGGTCACCTGGTTGCCGGCACCAATATCAATTACCGGGTGGTACTGCTCAGCGCGCTTAATCCAGTACTGGCTCAGCGTGTCGGCCGCCTTGCTGGCCCCGCCGCCTATACCCTGCTTAAACACGTCGCCAGCACTGACATCTGCTGTGGCTCCGAGGCCGACGGATGGTGTGGCGGCAGATTTGATACCTTCACCAAAACCTGAGAGGAGGCCTGCTGCACCGGCGTAGCCGACAATCATGCCGTTTCGCATAACGGGCTTGCCGCGAATGCCGCCTTTACCCTGGAAGCTGACATGCCCCTGAAACTCCATGTCCACGTGCTTGCCGTTTTTCAGGATGCAGCTGATGGACTGGGTGCGGACGTTTCCGCGTTCGCTGGAGATATCGCCCCACATCTCACCCACAATAAAGCAACCGTCCGCGTTGAACTCTTTGTTGTTGGGCATCTGAATGTTGCCCTGCAGGCGGATAGTAACAGGGCTGGTATTCTGCTGCCCGGTGACGCTGGCGTTCGCGTCGGCCCCCTCAATCAGGACGGCATCAGAGAATGAGCCAGAAGGAATCCAGGGGAGTTTGGTTGGCTTTTTCATCAGGCTGTCGTATTTGAACTTTGTTGTCGACAGGCCGCCTGTCATCCTCTGGCCAGAGCCGCCCGGGTAGAACGCTGCGCCCTGCCCCATATTCACACCAGTGGCGGCCGGTGCACCTGCGGGGGTCACATTGTATTCGGGTGGTCGGGCCTGACCGGCAGCAACGGGACCGGGGAGTGGTGTTCCATTCTGGCCAGCAGGTGGTGTCTGCTGACCAGTGGTCTGGTTGCTGCCGGGGGCTTTCGTAAGCTGGTCATTCAGGCGCTGAATTTCAGCGTCCTTTTCGGCCAGCTTTTGTTCGGTGGTGAGCTTGTTCTGCTCGAACTGCTGAGCAAGCGTGGCAAGGCTTTGCTCAAGAGCAGAGGTCTTTGCCTGCTGTTGTGTCAGCGCGGCATCGTTGACCTGTTCGTTAAATGTTGCGGTCACAATGCCAGTCAGGTTTGGTGTTGCAGCCGGTGCGGGTTGCTTTTGTTTTTGCTGGTATTGCCCGTACCACATTACGCCGCCTGCTGCAGCTGCGCCGCCAATGATGACGGCGGCCAGGATGGCCAGCTGCTTGCGGCGGGTTTTCAGGTTTTCATTCAGGCTTATGGTCATGAGCGGGTGTCTCCATCATCTGAGAACACAATCCAGGCATACCCTTCGCCGCCAGCGTAGAGCTGATTCTGCGACAGCATTACGGCCCGGACGCCCTTGCGCCAGAAATCACGCTCGCGGAGGCTGCGGGTGATGCTGCCCGGGTTGCTCATCCGGAAGCGAACAACCCGCAGGTGGTTGCCCACAAACTGGCGTTCAGGCGTCAGGCGTACGTCACTGGCGGGTGTGTAAGCCGGCGTGCGGCTGACCGGGTATTCCCGGTAGTCGTCCGGCACCTGACCATTGACTACAGCGCGGGATAGCGCGACCAGCGTTTTTTCATAGGTCTGCCCTTCTTCCCATGCCTTCGCATCGTCGTTCTTGCGAAGTGGTGGTGACATAGGGGTGAAGCGCAGTGTTTTGCCGTTACCCGGTTGCGGGCTGACGTTCAGGCTCAGCGATGAGCCGTGGTCAGTCTGGATAAACAGGGTGAAGTTCTGGCCGACAAGCGGAGACAGGATAAGCGCTCCGTCCTCGGTCTGGCTCTGGTCATACGCACCGGTTGGTCCGCTGATGCTGGTAATGAGTTCTCCGTCGACAACAACCTTGCTCGGGTTGGTGTTGCTGAGGGTGACGTTAAAGGCGGCGTCGTTCTCAAACGGAATGGCTGCGGGTGCGGAAGCGGCCCGGAGGCCGCTGGTAAATAATCCCGCTGCCAGAAACACAGCAGCAGCTGCCGGTGAAATGCGAAATTTCATGGGCAGTCCTGTCAGTTAGTGGGAGATACCGGCCTGAGTTCTTCAAAGCTGTGGAGGTTAATCACACCATTGTCATAACTCAGTTTCAGTCGGTAGGTTTTTTCCTGGTCTTTCAGTGGCGTGATGATTGCGCCGTTTGTGGTGGAGGATTTCAGTACCCCGCTGTACTGCACGGAGCCATCGTCCATGACGCGAATTTCTTTCGTGTCGAACTGGGTGGTGATGCCTGCTTTCTGGATGCGCTCAGTTTCTATGTCCAGGGCTTTCTTGAGTACGTCCCGTTCGGCGGAAGGGACGAATCCAAGAATCATTTTCTGGTTATGCTCGATGTTTTCCGGAGTAACATTGAGTCGCCAGTAAATAAAGGAAGCGGCGAACTGTGTCAGACCGGTGGCGTCGACACTTTTAGAATCTGATGCAAATGGGCGGTTAAACGTTAAAGGCGTGGTGATGGTTTTCTGGGTTGTGGCGAAATACCATGCCAGTGACCCTGTCAGTACATTCCCTGTGCCCATGAGTAAAGTTAAAGCTGAAAGACCAATAAACGCATAGCGGAGTTGTTTATCGCGCTCTCCTTTAATATTCAGTTTCATGAAAAACTATGCCCTCCAGTGCCGGAAACTTGAATCAGGTATCTGGCGAAAGGTTACTTTGAATAAAAGTGATGGCAGGTGCCAGTAACAGAAATTAAGCAACCAGTATGACCCCTGCCCTTTTTTCAGATATCTGACGATAAACCAGAGGATTCCCGCGATTACACCAAGTTCGAGTGACAAGTTGTTAAGCACCCCCAAAATCAATAGGGGTGCGGTAACAATTAACTCGTCAATCGGTAAGCCTAAATAACGGTCCTGCTGGTTCATTGTTTCCGGGAAGTTATATTTATCTCCTTCCCCATTCATCATTTAGCTCGCGATGCCGAAGGCGACACGGGTAAAGATGATTGCCATAACGATACCGACGAACACCAGTGGTGAGCGGGCCTTAATGTAAATAAACAGACCCATGATGATTTCGGCGATGTAGAACCATTTAACCAGTGAAGAACCAGAGCCGAAGGTTGAATTAACCGTGGTGTTTTGTGAGGAAAGAAGGTCAGTACCAGATGCGAATGCCGGGTGAGTGACCATAAGTGCAATTAAAAAAGCGCCTGCTGACTTTAAGTAAAATTTAGCTTTGCGATTTTCGCGTGCTTTGCGGAATAAAGACGCTACCGCCCATCCCTTACCGACGTTAAGGGCACTGCCTTTGGTTAACATGTTTGTTTTCTCCGAAGTAAACAAAAGTGAATCGCGTAAGTGCTTGTTTACGCGGGCGCAATTGTCCCATGACCCTAAAAAAAAAACTGTGACGCATGTCACACTTTTTGGAATCATTCAGATTTATCCGAATATGTAAGTGAGTAGGCTTTGTTGACCAGAAAGTTCGGAAATGGCCTCCGGGATCTATAGCTATGAAAGTTAAAGAGAAAATGTGGGATGGTCGCGGCCGTCCGCGTAAGTTCCAGCCAGGTGAAGCGGTGGAGTGGCGATTGCGTGCTCCGGATAATTTGCTTATGGAGCTGAGAATATGTGCCAGAGCTGGCAACAGGAGTGTGAATGAGGAAATTATTGCCAGGCTTTTATTGTCGCTAAATTATCAGCCGGGTAAGCCAGTCATTAAAACTGCGGAGGGTGAGCGGCTCATAGCGCTAGCGGTAAGATTCGAGGAGTGGCTTGGAAAATTACTTGATAGTGAATCCGCTGAGGTTGTGGCTGAAGTTAAAACCCCACTCAAGCAGGAACAATTGTGGATGTGGCGTGAGGGTGAGCGGATTTTGCTTCCGGGGAAAACAACCGGATATAGCATGCGTATTCCCGAGAATCTTGCTGATGAAATCAGGGCAATGGCGAAGGTGCATAACCGTAGTCTGAATGACGAAATGCTCACCCGCCTGATGAATACGCTGGGTTATTTTAAGGAAAGGTTGCTTGACCAGAACGAGGATGCTCAGGCACTTAAAGTTCTCTGTATGGAGTTTGAAGTTTTCCTGAAGGAAAAAATAAGAGAGGTGGAAAAAGGTGACCTCCCCTGGGATGAAAAATCGTCTCAGTGATCGATGCGAGCCGGAGTGTCCGGCTCGCAGATTTATTCCTTTTCGTTGATGAAGTGCCTTGCTTCCGCTTCGTTCTCGGCTGTATTTATGCCGCTAATAATCATATCGAGCGTATCTTCCAGGCTGCCCTCGCCGTCTTTTCCTGTCATTTTTAAATACATTTCAGCGAGTAGTGTTGCAATGAGAACTGTGCCTTCACGTGAGCCGGCTGCTTTTCTTATGAGGTCTCTGCGATATCCTTCAATATCAAACTGGTTGCCATCCTCCCCATCGCGCTTATAAACAAGAAGTCCAAGCCTGATTAATTCGTTGCAGGTAGCTGATATGTTTGCTTCTCCAGCATTAGCGCCGTTTTGCAGGTCTTGTTGAACGATATCACGAACTTCGCGTTCAATTTTATCTTTAAGGTAGATGCCGACTCTTCCCATATTTCTTACCTGTTTTAAGTTAGTGTCGGAACCGACACTACATATAGCCTGTTGGTGGATTTTCAGATTGCTGCGCAAAGGTGCAATGGATTGATACTGCTGTGAATTTACGCTCTATACAGTAGTACAATCCAGCACCAGGATGTGCGACAGTGTGACACTGTGCGATATATAATTCAATGGAATTAAAGCATATCTACAATTGTACGATACATGTGTGACATACCGACACTAACAGGTATCAGGATTATACGATAGTGTAGTGTCGGTATGTGCGACATTTAACGGTCTTAATCCAACAACGCGCAAAATTATTACGGGCATCCAACTGAAATTAAAAGAAAAATCTGCAAGACTTCGTCTTGCGTGGGGTGTGATGTTTTAAGGGGTTAGTAAAGAGCGGCATGTTAATACCGCCCACTGCCCTGACATGTTTATTCCGGCCTGATGTTAAATCCCCGCAGGAGAGCGTTCACGCGCGTTTGTAGTGAATTAACTTGATTACGACGATCCGCCGGGGTATTTTTTAAAGCGACTCTCCAGAGCCCGTGTATTTCGTTAAAAGGCCAAACCATGAAAATATCGTTACTGCCTGCGGCACTTCTGACCCTTTCACTATCTGCTGGCGCAGCTCCCCAGATGTGCTTTGACCAGGCCGGGAAAGATTATCAAATTGATCCGCTGCTGCTTATGTCAATTTCGATTAAAGAGAGCAGGCTAAAGCCGGGTGCGATAAATGGATCAAACAGGAATGGAACAGAAGATGTCTGCGGGATGCAGGTGAACAGTTCCCATTACGGCAAACTTAAAAACTTCAATATTACCCGTGAGCGCCTGTTGAATGATCCATGTATCTGCGTTTATACGGGAGCATGGGTACTGGCGCACAACTTCAGGTCATACGGAAAAAACTGGGACAGCGTGGGGATGTATAATACGGGTCCGAGCAAAAAGCTCATTGTACAGCGCAAGGCCTATGCACAGGACATCAAAAATATATATCGTGTATTACTGGCAAGAAAAAAGTTACTTTCTGAACGTCTCGCGCCAGCTGCGGGAAAGGAGCATGAGATTAAAATTGCAGAAACAGCATCGTTAAACAGCGGACAGTAAAAAGCCGCTCTGTTGAGCGACTTAATTTTCAGGCCTTCAGTTTTGCAAACTCCTCAGCCATTTTCCAGAGCACCTGATTTAATTTGATGTCACCATCTATTCCGGTGACTTCCCGCGTTCTGGTCATCTTCCCTTTTTCCGTTCTGCCACGAATCCCCCCACGGATCACATTTTCCTGCACCACGTTAAACGTGGTCCATAAATCCTGCCCTCTGTCGAGCACACGGCGAGGGTTAATAATTTGCTCCGGGGTTATCGGCGCTGGTTTTCCATCGTACTTAAGTTCCAGGGCGGTCTTACCAAAAAGGCGCTGCTCAGGCAAAGTGAGCTGAATGCTTTTCATGAGGTCAATATTTTCATCAACCGCGTCAAATGTTTTCAGCACCGTGTAAGCGCCTTCAATAACCTGCCCGACAATATCCCCTTTATGGGGTACGCGGATTTCACCAAAATCCTTCCATGCAACCAGACCATTACTGCAAACCTGACGGAACATACCAGGGATCATTTTATAGCTGCTTGAACCATCATGGCTATTCAGCAGAATAATTTCCGGTACTTCTTTTCCGTTAATCTGGTCATGACGACGCAGGCGAAGCATATGCTTTGTAAAGTCGCGTTTATCCTGGTCACGTGTACGTGACTGAGTTGCATAATACGGCTGAAAACCTTCATCACGTAAACGATCAAGAATGTTTATGGTCGGGATATATGTATAACGTTCAGAGCGTGAATCGTGTTTATCCGATGAGAACGCGCTCGGAACGATGAGCTGTAATTCCTCATTCGTCAGCGGACGGTCTTTACGGATCGAGGTAGGTATACGATAGCGGCTTGCGAAACTGACCATTTTTATTTACTCCTGATTATTTAGTTAGTGATGAAGGAATAACGCGGTGAAAATTATCCAGCGGCATTGCAGCTGCCACCGGGCGACCATCGACAAACCAGACAGAGATATAATCCGGGCATTCGTCATTAATTAACGTCAGCTCAGTGGCATTCTCAGGCGGCGTAAAAATTGCCGGTTGTGGTTCCCCTTCAGATGCTGCCAGGACCCAGCAAAACAGATCCATGAACTGGGACGTGGTGAGGTTTGAATCACATCTTCCGGTAGATTCTTGAGCGGCGGTTTTGACGTTGACGTTTCGTGTGTGCATCCTGGTTTTCTCCTGTGGTGATGGTTGTCCATCTCCCTGGTGAGTTCTCTCGCGGCAAAGGGCAAAGGAGCAACGGCGAAGGGAGGAAGGAAAGGGGCGGAGACAAAAGTTTTTGTGTCCCGCAAAAAGTTTTGGCGGAGTGAATTTCACCCCTTGGATGACGACCCGACGGTGCTACGACAAGCCCTCCGCGTGAGGACGCACGGGGGATGGCCTCACCGGGCGAACAGGATGCACACACCCGACACGTCGGAACGGCGTGGCGCCATTAAAGCGACGGCATCAGCCGGCGCGGTGAAGGCGTTCCGGACGGCACGGCCGGAGAAGCCGCAGCCCTTGACCTTAGCCATCAGACCCTAGCGTCAGCCCGAAACCGCTTGCGGGTTCGGCGGAGCCCGGCGGGTGCGCAGCGGCCGCCCTGGCGGAGTGGGGCTCGACGACCGGACAGCAGCGCTGGCCGGGAGCCGAAGGGGGCCATCGCCCTGCCCTGTTTTCGGGTTATGGCCACAGAGCTGCAGCTGAGAAAGATAACCAGCAGGACGCCGGTTATGATCGCCGGTAAGGAGAGAAGCACTGCAACGGGGAAAGGCAGGAGCGCCGGAGGCGCTTTCGCCCTCCCCGTTTCCCCGCAGGGGAAGCGTTTTTTGCGGTTGCCCCGATGATATGCACCGGGGCTAAGATTTCCGATCAGATCGGTTCTTCGCTGTCACCTCCGTTTTCCTGCTCATAGTGCATCATGGCCATATTCAGCAGGGCATTAAATCCGTCGATACCCGCCCCGTCCGGATCGCACTGTTCGCACAGGTGCAGCAGATTCGCCAGAAAATCCGTGATGACGGTTTGCACGCTTTCGCTTTCCCTGTTCAGTCCGGTTTTACGGGCAAATTTCCAGAGCACATCTGCAGCCAGCGCGGCGTGATCATCGTTGCTGCGGATTTTTATCGGTTCAGCCTGGCCGTGCAGGCGTTCTGCCATCGTCTCCAGCACGGTCGCCGGAACAGCGTTCAGTGTGTTGCTTGTCATTTTCTCTCTCCCTGCGGCAGGTCTACCCTGCCGCTCTGTCAGTCAGGCGGCCACGGTGGCCAGAAAGTTTTTCATTGCATCCAGACGACTGCGAAATGCCAGACGTCCCTGCCAGTCATTGAAGTAATAAACAGGGGTGTAACGCACGCGGTTTGCTTTCAGGGTCAGCGTATTTCCGGTCACGACTTTCGCGGGTATACCCAGCAGTGCCAGCTGGATAAAGGCCATATCAGCCACCATTGGATCGATGTCAGTGCAGGTGGTATACAGCTGTTCTGACGGGTTATATCCCGCTTCAGCCATCCAGTATGCAAAGGCAATGACCATTCCGGCGCTACCGCAGGCAGGTTCATCAAGCGTCATCCACCCCTCACGCTTTATCGTCTCCTGAGCGCCGGGCATGAGTAGTCCGGCCATCAGGCGGGAGATGCAGGACGGGGAGAAATGCTGTCCCATTTCGTCCGCGCCCAGCTCATGCTCCATATACAGAGCGCCGAGGAAATCATGCATTTCACCCGCCAGCCCCTCCACCAACAGGCAGTACAGATGTCTCATGGCGTCTAAATCGTCTGGCTGATACCTTTCGCAGATGCGTCGGCTGTTTTCGATGTTTTCTGGCGAGCGTATTCGCGCGATATCCAGCCCACTGGCTACTAGGGTGATGAAATCGCGGAACACTTCGGAACGGCGCATATATTTCGCAGTCTGGCGGAATACACTGGCGAACTGCTTACGCGCCTCAGCTGGCGACAATACCCGTACAGGAGCGGAAACCCGCGGCTGCGGATCGGTCTGGTCTGCCAGGAAGAGGGATTCAAAACTCAGTTGTGACATGGTTTCTCCTTACCGGCCGCCCGCAGGCGGCCGCCTCCTGTTATGCCAGTCCCAGACCAGCGTAAACGGTGGTCATAAATTGCTGCCACTGGTCAAAGCGCAGCGCGGGCATGTGAGCACGTTTTCCGGCGCGGAGGGCATTTACAAATGCCTCAGCCTGTTTTACAGTTTGCGGGTCAAATTTCACGATCAATCTCCTTACTTTGGTTGTGATTGCCGGTTCACCGTTACAGCGGCTACCCGGCGTTGAGAAAGCAGGGGCAACCCTGCTTTTTTAATGCGCGGAGTTCAGCGGCGCATCGAGACAGAAACGGGCGATCACGTCGCCAATCAGCTCCCGGTGATGGCGGGTGTGCAGGTCGTGGCACTCAAAGAAGCGCGCGCCGTACCGGACAAAAATTGCGGTCACATCCCCGCCCGTAAACTCCATCGATTTGAATGACTCCCCGCCAAACCCCCTGCACCAGTCCACTGGCGGCAACGTTTCCAGCTGGTCGATGTACCGGGCCTCGGTGATTTCCACCCAGGGACGGCGATAGCCGTCATTCTGCTTTTCCTGCACCTGAGTCGCGGGGATCAGCTCCGCGTCCGGATAGAGACGGCGCAGGGATTCCAGCGTTTTCGCTTCACGCTGAGTCACCCACTGCCCGTCCAGCTGTGTTGCGCGGTCATAAACAGCGTTATGAGATGGAACGAAAAAGGCCATTGGTGCAGCGGTCGGGGTGTTAACGTTCATCTTTCATGCTCCTGTCTGATGAGGTTCCGTGCGACAGCTGCCGCACGGGGTGAACCGGATTTAAATGTCGATACCTGCACGCTCGATCAGGCGCACAAACTGTTTGAAGTGGTCAGCTTCAGCCACATGGATATGGCGGAACTGTTTATCGACGCCGCTGCTGAGGGCGTAGAAATAGGTGCAGCGCATCGTTTCGGGGCAGCTTCTGCGCAGTTTCTTCAGCTCAGCAAGGCTGCTGAACTCCAGAACGTCCGATTCCTCCTCAGAGTTTTTTTTCGTCTCAGCGACGAGGATCGTGTACGACACGGTTTTCCCCCCCATCTTTCTGGAAGATTCTTGAGCGGCGGTTTTGACGTTGACGTTTCGTGTGTGCATCCTGGTTTTCTCCTGTGGTGATGGCTGGCCATCTCCCTGGTGAGTTCTCTCGCGGCAAAGGGCAAAGGAGCAACGGCGAAGGGAGGAAGGAAAGGGGCGGAGACAAAAGTTTTTGCGCCCCGCAAAAAGTTTTGGCGGAGTGCATTTCACCCCTTGGATGACGACCCGACGGTGCTACAAGCAGCCCTCCGCGTGAGGACGCACGGGGGATGGCTTCACCGGGGGAACAGGATGCACACACCCGACACGTCGGAACGGCGTGGCGACATCAGAGCGACGGCATCAGCCGGCGCGGTGAAGGCGTTCCGGACGGCACGGCCGGAGAAGCCGCAGCCCTTGACCTTCGCCATCAGACCCTAGCCGTATGGCCCGAAACCCGGAGGGGTTCGGCGGAGCCCGGCGGGTGCGCAGCGGCCGCCCTGGCGGAGTGGGGCTCGACGACCGGACAGCAACGCTGGCCGGGAGCCGAAGGGGGCCATCGCCCTGCCCTGTTTTCGGGTTATGGCCACGAAGCTGCAGCATCACTTCTGCATTCAGGTCACCAGGCAAGAGAGGAAATTTTGAACACTCCGATGATTAATGCTAATGTACGCATCCATTAGCATTAATAACTGGTGCATGAAATGGCTGAAGAATCTCAGACTGAACAGTCCCGTGCTTATTTTTACCGCAACTTTAAATACACTCTCGAACATCTGACCCTGGATTATCAGGCCGACTGCAGCGTTATTCTGATGATTCGTGGGAATTCCCTCAGCGAGCTGCACGTCTCAGCGCTGCAGTTAAACGCTATAAAACGTACCGGATGCTGAATTTTATTTTTGAGATAGCTGACAGCATCGATCTGGATTTAACGCCGCTTATTGTAAAGCGTCTTTGTATGCGTCTTTTCGGCCGCTCGGGTAGCCAGGACATCATTGTCGCCACTTTTGGCCAGAAAGGTCGCCAGCACCGCAGCCGCGACAATACGCCTGCCATCCTGGATGAAATAGCTTCCCGCTACCGTCTTGCCGCACAATCCTGCCATGACTCCACCCTCAGTGATATTGAAAGTGTGAAAAAGCACTATCAGACAGGCATCCGCGCGGCACGGAACAGGGAAAAATGACTTTTGCCTATAATGCTAATGGATGCGTACATTAGCATTAATATAAATAGCGGAAGGGAAGAGAGCGGGCAGCGCCGGAGGCGCTGCCGCCCAGCCCCGTTCCCCGCAGGGGAACTGCCCTTCCCGGAAGTTCAGGCGTGCGGTCGCGTCGGGAAGGAAAAAGGGGCTACCGTTAAACCGGTAACCCCTTCATAAAGGCGCTTCAGGCATGTCCAGACAGCCTCAGCCCCTTAATGGCGGGGGTTTCCCCCCGCCGGGGTTGGCTACTTAGCGGATTCGTAAGCCATGAAAGCCGCCACCTCCCTGTTCGTGTCCCTGTAACGGATTTCGCAGAGCGATTTCCGTGTCAGGTAAGTGAATATCAGTAGTGTGAGACACACAATCAATACACACCAGATCAGGGTATTTCGTGGCAGTTTCATAGCCGTCTTCTCCTTGCCTTGCGGCTGCTAAGAGGCTATTCTGTTGGTGTCTAGTCAAGCAGATGGCCTCGTTTGGTTGGTTAATGAAAATTAACTTCCTACGGGGCTTTCTTCTTTTTGCCACACAACCGGTAACAAACCACCTTCACGTCATGAGGCAAAAAGCCTCAAGCGCCATCGCCATTATATCCCGTCGTCGATCATCTGCCCAGGAATAACAGTCTGAAAACTGTATAAATCCTCATCATTTTTCCGCGTCATTCAGTTCCTGAAATCCCCAGAGCCTCACGAATTTCAGCGGCTCGCTGTTTGCTTCCGGCGGCCACGCCGGCGTTATAGACAAGGCTGATTATCGCCTGCACTATCTCCCAGTCATCCCGCTCCAGCCGGGCATCGAGACGATACATGATCTTCCCGCTTTCAGCATGGCGGAACACGGTTCCGGGTTCTTTTTTGTCGAACCTGCGACTGATGATGTTCAATATCCCTCCCGGTTATCCGTACCTACTGACCATTCACGGATCTGGTCTTCGAGCGCCTCAAGGTGCCTGTCTATACTCTCAGCCAGCTGCTCGCTTTCGGTTTCCAGCCAGCCACTCAGTCCGTCCCACTCGCAACACATTTCTTTCAGCTTTGCGGACATGGTACGAAGCTTATTTCGCTGGCTGCGGGCGACCTTCAGCTCCGTTTTACAGGGGTTATTTCTCATTCTGCCCCCTGCTGATAACGCAGCTTGTTCGGTATCTGCCAGCGTTCAGCGACCCGGATGTGCTCAGGTGTTTCCCGGACAATAAACGGGATTTGGTACATGACTGAATACAGCGGGTCGCCGCTCATGCGAAGCCAGTCAAGTTCCTTCAGCGACGCGAACCGCGTCTGCCAGTTCCAGAACGGTGTGGCCAGCTCTGCCGCGTCAAACTCGTCGCTCCACCGGGTATACCAGGTGCAGACGGTTTCCGGTGACTGAAAATTCAGGTCGATTTTTGCCTGTTCCAGCAGGTTCTGGCGCAGTTTCCAGCGCTGTTCGTACTCACGGGACTGGCGGCGAAGCTGACGCGTGGTCTTAATGCTGGACCTGTGCAGCCGTCGACCCGTGCGGGTGTGCATGACTTCAGGGAATAGCTCGGCCTGAACGTCAATCGTGAGCGGCAGCGGGCAGGCTTCCCCTCCGGTGGCGATCATGGTGTTGAGTGCCTCCTCGACCTGTTTCAGGTTCGAATGGCGGTTGTTTGGTACCCAGTGCAGGCCAGGTATTTTATTGGCCACTGTGGCGTTGAGGCGACCGCTGCCCGTAAGAAGGCGCAGAAAGGTACGCACATACGGCATGGCGGGCAGTCGTGCGCCGCGTTCGCGGGCAGACTCAACATGGCTGATAGCCTGTATTGCTGCCTGACGGGCGGGCTTCAGGGAAACGAGCGCGTGTGAGGACGGGATCATGCTGTCACCTCCCCGCTCATCAGGTTCACCACGGTGCTGGCAGTGCAGTTAAAGCGGCGCATACCTGCCAGCTGCGCGATCAGCTGATTTATCCAGTCAGGCTGGAGCGTGTCGCTCTGGTATAGAGTACGCACCACATCACCGCCGGAAGAGAGCAGTACCAGAAGCCAGTACGGAGAGACTTCGCCGGGGCTGCACACGCACAGATGCCAGTCATCACTGCCGTCCGCGCTGAAGCGGCACTGGACGGGGAAGAAGCCGCCGAACTCGCTGCGGTATTCGGCGCAGACGCGCCATCCTTCTGGTGTCGACAGGAGGCCGGTCACGGCATCGCTGAGGGCGCGGCGCGCGTCCTCACCCTGCTGACGGATAAACTCCAGGTCGGAGGCGGTCAGGGTGTTGATTCGGTTCAGGTCATATTGCATGGTCATGTCTTTTCCCGCCGCCCGAAGGCGGCGGCCTCCGGTATTAAGCAGCATGGTCAGTGGTATCAGCGTCGGATTCAGTGGCTTCTTCAGCCTCAGCGGCTGGCGCTGTGCGCACCATCCAGTCAGGCAGCCAGCCCTGAGCATTCAGATCCTGCTCGGCGGCCTTCGCCGCATCGCGGCGCTTGAGCTTCACAACTTCACCCGCACGGGCGCTGAGTCCGGCTTCTTCATAGGCTTTGCCAATCTGGGAAATCGTGAGCTTACCGAAGTAGCTCTCAGCATCCGGCTGCCACCATTTGCGCAGGTCAAAGTCCAGCGCCGCTTCCAGCCCGTCCAGTTCGCTTTTCTGCGTATGGTTATACAGACGTTCCTGAATACCGTTGATACCATGCGCGGCACAGAATCCCAGCAGGGTGTTCACCTGCTCTGCTGACCATGACAGCAGCCAGGTGAAATCGAGATGCCAGTTTTCGGGCAACGTTGCCTGAAGCGCTTTTTTCTGTGCATTGAGCGCCGTCAGCGCCTTCCCTTCTTCACCGGATGGAGCCAGTGATGCAAGGTGATACTGATTCGAGGACACGGAGGCTTTCAGCGGTTCATTGCGCTTGCCGTAGGTGCGGTCAAAGAGCGCAAGACACAGCGTCCACGTCAGGAGCGCCACCGATACATCGGGGCGACCCGCCAGTTCTGCCTGAACGGCGAGAGTGCGCTCCGCAGACATGGCCTTAACCAGCGTTGCCGGATAGGCGTCAGCGGGTATTTCAGGCGTGGTGTGTCTGATCACGTTGCTTTCACGCTCCTGACGCGCCTGTTCTTCTTCTGCCCGGTCTTCGTCGGTCAGCCTGCGGATACCAGGCTGAACCTGGAAATTGTCACCATCCCATGACACCCAGATACCGTGCGCGGCGCGAAATTCCGGCGTGGCTTCGCGGTACTTCGCCTCGCAGTAAATGTCATCGATCTGCTGCTGAAGCTCGTATTCGTCATCGTAGGTTTCAGTGGCGTCCCTTTGTTCTTCCAGCTCACTGACGCGCTTCTGTTCTTCTTCCGTCAGGACTGCTTTCGGCATGGCAAAACGGTACAGTTTACCGTCCTCACCGCTGAAGCGTAGTTCCGTCATACGGAACTCAGCCCAGCCCCAGCCCTGCTCCTGCTTAACACGGGCGGCGAGCACGGTGAGCTTGCCAGCCAGCAGGGATTTCACCAGCGCCGCATCGGCAAAGGTGCTGTCCCTGTCGCTGAACAGGTCGGCGGTCAGCGTACCGCCAGCGGCGGTATAGGCTTCCTCGCCCACATACTCAAACATCGGGTGACTGATGGCCATCTTGTCGTCAGTCACCATTTTGCGCAGGGTCTGTACGGCAGGATCGCGCCACTGTTCAACAGCCTCTTTCCAGACCTGCTCCTGACGCTCATGGGTATCAGCAAGTGTCAGGACTTCACACTGTTCAAGGGAGATTTCATCCCGCGCAAGCGCATCCAGCAGGGAGGGGGCAAGATTCGCCAGCTTCAGGCAGCGCTGAACGTGGCGCGGGTGATAACCCATCAGTGCGCCGATCTGAGAAGCCGTTTTACCTTCCTGCTGAAGGGTACGAAAACCGATAATCTGCTCGGCGGGATGCATGTTTTTACGTCGACCGTTCTCGATCATCGAGGCCGCCACAGCCATCTCCACGGGCAGGACTTTCACCGGAACAAACGGCGTGTCTGCATCGAGAACACCGCGCATCACCAGAATGCCTGTGCCTCTGCGGCGACCTTCCCCGCCGACAATGCCGATCGTACCGTCCGGCAGTTCTGCACCGATCAGGTTTTGGAGGATGCCCATTGCCTGAATGCTGTCTGCCATCTCTTCCACTTCCTGATCGGTATGCGGAATGATGCGCGTGTTTAAGTCAGTGCGTGACAGGCGGGAGTACGGGAAGATTTGCACGGGCGTATCAGCGAGCAGCTGGACGAGCTTCTGCTCGGTAGACTGCGCGATTTTTTCCGCAGATTTTGTCTGACGGGTGGTCTTGGCTGGTTTTTTTGCCGTAGTATTGGTGGCGACCATGATTTTTACCTCTCAGTGATAGTTGTGGTTAGCCGTGGCCGGATTGCCCTCCGGTCACGGCACTCGGTTAATCAGTAATGCGTTTAGGGTGTGCTGCCAGTGCTGCAAAGGACGGATAGCCATCAAGAACCTGCATCATGACTTTTGCCCCTTCCAGCATCGCTTTATCCGTTACGCTGCCGCTGTTTTCACACACGTTGATCGTTGCCACGATCCCCGATTTCACATCTGAAAAACGCTCATACATGCGGTTGCTGAACAGGACACGTTTGCCTTCTGCCATCACCTGCCAGTTGTTGCAGTCATTAAATCGGGTGTCCACGTTGTCAAACTCGACCACGTGGGTGTCGCTGGCCTGAATGCGCAGCAGCTTCACGATTTCGGTGCTCTGCCCGACCTTACGGGTCGCCGGACGGGTGTTAAGGTTCTGCATGTTTCCTCCTTCTCTGGGTTAAGGCCGGACATCCGGCCTCCGGTTAAAGCTGCACGTATTGCAGATTGCGTTTCAGTTCAAAAAGAAAATCCGGTTCAAACGACCAGGCGTGCCAGTTAAGCGTTCCGTTGGTGCGGATCTCCACCTGCACGTCGCCATACCGGGAAACGTCGGACAGGGTGACGGTGACCCCCGCCTTCAGCGAAGTGGCCTGAGCCACCCACTCCCGTGCGACAGAAACAGGGTTTTGTTCTTCCCCCATCTTCCTGGAAGATTCTTGAGCGGCGGTTTTGACGTTGACGTTTCGTGTGTGCATCCTGGTTTTCTCCTGTGGTGATGGCTGGCCATCTCCCTGGTGAGTTCTCTCGCGGCAAAGGGCAAAGGAGCAACGGCGAAGGGAGGAAGGAAAGGGGCGGAGACAAAAGTTTTTGCGCCCCGCAAAAAGTTTTGGCGGAGTGCATTTCACCCCTTGGATGACGACCCGACGGTGCTACAAGCAGCCCTCCGCGTGAGGACGCACGGGGGATGGCTTCACCGGGGGAACAGGATGCACACACCCGACACGTCGGAACGGCGTGGCGACATCAGAGCGACGGCATCAGCCGGCGCGGTGAAGGCGTTCCGGACGGCACGGCCGGAGAAGCCGCAGCCCTTGACCTTCGCCATCAGACCCTAGCCGTATGGCCCGAAACCCGGAGGGGTTCGGCGGAGCCCGGCGGGTGCGCAGCGGCCGCCCTGGCGGAGTGGGGCTCGACGACCGGACAGCAACGCTGGCCGGGAGCCGAAGGGGGCCAGACTGGGGTTGATTTTTATTGTCGGAAATTTGCTGATCGGGTTTCAGAGCCAGTGGCCACGCCACGCCACGCCACGCCACGCCACGCCACGCCACGCCACGCAGGAGCGTATCCGTGACAAATTGCCCTCACAATGCTGTGCTTCAGCTTTGCTCTGACATCACACAAGGGCGAAGAGGGGTAGCGCCGCAGGCGCTTCCCCTGCCGCCCGTCAGCCCGCAGGGATGACAGGGTTTTTCGCGCGCGTACAGGCGGTGCATCAGCCCCGCCCTGCCGCATTACTGCCCGTCGCCCTGCCCGCCCTGGAGGATGAAGTGGCCACATAGATAGACCGCGCACTGGCGGGTTGCGGATTCGCAGATCTCATCCAGCACTTTCGCTGTGGTTACGGGGCAGAGTCCTAATTCGCGACGTCGCTCGTTAATGAGCGTTTTATACTGGAGCAGGATGCTGCGGGTTTCCGGTGACAGTTGCATGTTTTTCTCCTTTAGTCGGGCGGCATCGCCGCCCGTGGTCAGTCAAGGGCACGCCAGATGGTGGCGCTTTCCGGATGGGTATCAGCAAATGCCATAAGCTGTTCGTAACGGCGGCAGAAGTGGCGGCACAGCTCCTCATTGTCATGGTTACTGTGGTGCCAGCTCCGGTGATTCAGTACCAGCGCCGTGAGGATGATCCCCGCCACTTCCCCGCTGACAGTCTGCTCAAACCAGTTGTCCTGATTGCACAGGGTCAGGCTCTCCACGTCAGGCGCCATATATCCGCCGCCTTCCGGCAGCCGGTAAAACTGCCAGAATCCCCCCTGATACTCGGGGCAGTAGCGCTGGGCGTAGGCATACACGGACGCCTCGGACGTCATAAAATCGCCGCCAAACAAATCAGGCAGGAAAGTCAGGCGCTGCGCACCCTCAAGACGAACAGCATCACAGGTCACGGTCTGGTTCATAGATCCTCCACGGTTAACATATTCTCGGTTCCGGCATCGCCGTGACGACACGACAGACCGGCGAAAAGCGGAGGACACAGGGGCGACGCCGCAAGCCGCAGCGCAAAGCCTTCACGGGCTGAATGCACCGTGAAGGGTGCGAACGGGTGAGGACGGAGGCGTCAGCGAACCCTTGTGGCCGATGCGGCCGGGCTACAGTGAAGTCACGGCGCATGCCGTCACCGCACGGAGCTTCAGAGGAGTTTCATTGTCCCGACGTGGCCCGGAGGGCGGCGGCGGATAAAAGCGGAAGGCACTGACATCCTTTTCGCAGTGGATGGCCACCGGTTGCCGGGGCGTTACCCCGGCGTTCTCTCAGGCGGCCAGCGCCTCCTGTAGGCGCGAACGTTATTCAGCTCCTTTCTGACGGATTCCGGCTCCCGCCGCCCGGCTTCCCAGGCCATACCGATCCGGTTTTCCAGCTCGCATTCATAGTTACGCAGGACGCGGGACAGGAGTACCGCCGGAACACTCACCTGACGGTTTGCCGCTTCGCGCTGACGGGTCAGGAGATCGCTGACAGTCAGATTATTTACCCCCTCCTGTCGGTATTGCGTCATTTTCATTTCGCCGAGCGCCTTCATCACCTCCCGGATTTCACCGCCGTCCGGTTCTGGCTGGGCTTCACGGCAGGCCACACTAATCCCCTCTTCCGTCCAGACCAGCAGGACCAGGAGTTCGTCAGGCGTGAACATGTTTTCAAGCTGTACACAAAGTTCTTCGCGGGTTCCGTACATTGTTTATTTTCTCTTGTAAGGGGTTACAGGCCGGGCCTCAGCCCGGCAGGGTCAGTCAGTCCTGAAAAGTCTCGTCCAGCACCAGGGCTTCGCGGTAGGCTTCCAGAAGCAGGGTGTTGATCCGGCGCAGAGTCTGCGCTGCCATACGTTCAGTAAGCGTTGCCGCGTCGTGCCGGTGCTGCGATTCGAGGCGGTTCAGCAGCATCCGCACATCACACATGGCATTGCTGAGCGCGGCCACGTCCGCGCGCAGGTGTTCAAGGCCCGGGTAATTCATGCTGCCTCCGGATAGTCAGGGTAAAACGCGCCGTCATTGGCCGCCGGCATCCTTATCGCCCGTTCAACCTGTGCCAGACGGCGGACGCCGGCGGCGTGGTACTGCTCAAGCATCTCGATCCCGATATAGCGGCGGCTGGCTTCGGCGGCGGCCACGCAGGTGGAGCCGCTGCCGGCGAACGGGTCAAGGACAATGGCCCCCGGACGCGTGAACGATTCAATCAGTGGCCGCAGGCTCTGCACCGGCTTCTCCGTCGGGTGGTGTCGGTTGCCCGTGTATTTCCAGGGGATCACGTCCGGGATGGGACGGTCCGGGGTTTGCGGCCTCCCCTTCGCCAGCAGGTAGGCGCTCTCATGGGTGTAACCCACGAACGTCGATTTTGAGGCGTAGCTCTTGGCAAAGACGATATGGCCAACCACCCGGAAGCCGGCCGCTTTCCACGCATTCAGAAACAGATCCGCGCGGTTCCAGGCATAGAAGCTCACCATAAGGCTGTCGTTTTTCAGCACGCGGTACATTTCATGACATGCGGGCTGGAGCCATTCGGCAGAGTTGTCCCCGGCCAGGGTGCGGCCGGTACGATCCTTATAGCCAACCAGATACGGTGGATCGGTAAGAACAAAATCGACGGCACGCGCCGGAAAACGGGACATCACCTGCACGCAGTCACCCAGAATAAAACGGGACATAGACACACTCCTCTCTGATATGCGGCACCCTCTTGCGCCGTGCCGCCACAAAAACCCGGCGGAAAGCGGAGGGCGCAGGGGCGACGCCGCAAGCCTTTCACGGGCTGAATGCACCGTGAAAGGTGCGAACGGGTGAGGACGGAGACAACGTGAACCCTTGCGACCGCAGCGGTCGGGTTAGCGTGAAGGCACGGCGTTGAACACGCCGCCGGCTGGCGGCAATAAAGCGGAGAGAAACGACTTCCTTTTTATTCAGGAGGAGGAGGCAGAGGATAAGGACGAGGTAATGTATGGCGGCAGGGACACGATATCAGCCTGCCGTTTTTTAGTTCTGAAGTGTACGGGGCCGGATTTAACGCGCAGGTGCAGCACCGATACGTCTCAGCGCATCCTGAACTTCACGCAGCCCAAAAATATCTTCCGGCGGCTGCTCTTTTCCGGCCAGACTACAGACCGTAAAGACGGCATTTGATGCGGCTAATCTCTCACGGTGCAGCGCCTGCAGTGCCACAACGACCAGTGTGCGTTCGTCTCCTGACAGTTCTTCAAGCTTCATACCGTTTCCTTCAGGTTAATGTTCATATTCATCCCCGCCCCTTTGGTTTTTTCTCGTCAAACGCCAGGAGAACCCCGAGGCCGATCAGTGAGGCGTAGCAGACCTGCATCGCGATTGTCACCGGCAGGGAGATGTTATCAACCAGAACGCCGGGAACCACAACGGCCACGCCTGCCAGTATCATTCCCCTGCCGGTCTTTTTGACCCGTTCCGGCCACTGAGATTCAGGCACGTTCCTGGCGCGCAGAAAGTTATGAATGCACTGCTCTGCCTTCTGTTTAATCACTGACATGTTCTAGTCTCCGAATGCCCGTCGCATATTTTTCTTTATCCTGGTCGCTTCACCGGTTACCGGTGCGGCAGGCTCTGCTGGTTTCTCCGGTACTGCAGCTTTACTCACGCCAGCCGTACCGGCCATCTGCTGAACCAGAACCTGCAGCTCTCTGACCGTGCCGGGCGGTACCGGCATGCTGGCCAGCAGACGCGGCAGCTCCGGCGCGGTCGTATGCAGGGCCAGACCGGTGATAATCAGGTTTCTCAGCAGCTCTCCACGCAGGCGCGATGACACCCCCGTCAGCACACGCTCAACCCGTTCACTGCTCCGGTCATCCAGAAGCGTCAGGGTGTAACGCCGGCGCTGGTATTCCGTATCCGGTGACATGGCCAGAGCCGCCACGCCACCATCAGGCTCATCAGGAAGTCCTGAGAGTGAAGACCAGGTGCCGGAGACCAGGGCCATCACGGCGCAAAGCCGGATGGCGCTCAGATGCCCGTCAAAGAACACCGGGATCAGTGCCGGTAAACGGGCATCCGTCTGGTACATCACCGCCCCGGCGGTGGCGGCGGTCCGGATGAAGTCACCGCGCAGGGGCTGTGAGATGGTGCTGATGGTCGCCATCGCCGCGATGTCGGTGCGATCGTCGCTGTGCAGATAGAAAGAATACTGGCCGTCCGGCACGTTTAGTCCTCTTTATTGTAAAGGGCAATCTCTCTGGCCAGCGCCAGCTGCGGATCGCCTATAACCTCGATACGGTCAGGAGCCAGAGGCCAGGCCTGACGGATAGCCTCTTCAATGAGGGATGCCCCTCCCCCGACCAGGAATACCCGGTTAACGTTCCTGAAGGCCGTCAGCTCACTGGTGACACGCGCGCCCAGGGAAGTGATTGCCTCTGTAATTTTGTTCAGCACATCGTCGATTTTTCCGGCATCGTTGATCACACGCTGCAGATACTGACGATCATTGCGGTTGCGGATGACCGTGTCAGCAATAAGCGCGCTGGTTTCGCTGTCTGCAGCCCGCAGCGCGCCTGCAGCTGCGCGGGTGACCTGCGACACGCCGACAGACGGATTGCCGTGTACCGCACTGATATCGTCAAACTGTCCGACAATCACGCCGGCATCGAGCGTGGTTCCGCCGAGATCGATAATCAGGGTGGTCTCTGCGGGTCCGGGCTTCAGCTCCGCGAGACGGGAGAACGCCGCCGGCAGTGATTCCGGCATCACCTTCACGTCCGTTACGGTAAATGCCCTGCCCTTATTCAGAACCAGCTCACGCATCAGGTTTTCCCGTTTACGTCGGATGTTCTCCTCGTTCCGCTGGCAGTCCCCGTCATAATACTCGCTCAGGGGCAGCGTCACGGTCAGGCTCACCGGCTGCGGCTCAAGCCCGCTGTTCAGCAGCGCATGATGCACGGCCAGCAGGTTGAGATCACCGTACTGATACTCCACGTTTGTTGTCGGGATGGCATCCCGGCTGACGCTGTCCCAGGTGTATTTCAGCGTGCCCACCTGATAGTTGAACGTTGCAGCACTGAACTCCGCCACTTTCCAGCCATGCCGGAAGGAGTTAGCAGAAACCCGGGACTGCAGCTCGTTTCCTTCAAACCATGCCAGCTTAACATTAGTTGAACCATCATCGCAGTAAATATTCATCATTATGCTCCGTCAATTAAACTCAATTTGATACACATTATAAGAGCAAAATGGAAAAACAAAAGCCTTATTTCTCATTATGAGCAATATAAAATAATCAAAATGATATTTAAGAACATTTTGAGTAGCTTAGGTTACTTACACAGCACATTGAGCAGGTGATCTGGATTATCCTCACGCTGTTAAATATACTGTATGTATAACCAGTATATTTAGCCGTAAGGAGGAAAGATGAAACTGCAGCTTTTCAGCACCGGGAAAGAACTCCCGCCACAGGCCCATCCGTTGTTTGCAGACCTGGCCAGCTGCGGTTTTCCCAGCCCTGCAGCTGACTATGTCGAGTCCGACCTGGATCTCCATGATTACTGCATACGTCATCCGAGCGCGACTTACTACCTGCGTGCCAGCGGTGACAGTATGTCCGACGGCAGCCTTTACAACGGCGATCTGCTGGTTGTGGACAGTGCAGAGAAGCCTCAGCACGGTGATATCGTTGTGGCCAGCGTACAAGGGGAGTTTACGGTTAAACGGCTTCTGCTGACGCCACGACTGACGCTGCAGCCCATGAACGCCTCGTGGTCGCCGATTTATCCCGACCCGGACGATCTGGATATCTTTGGCGTCGTCACGCACATCATCCACCGCCCGAGGGAGATGTACTGATGTTTGCCCTGGCCGATGTGAACAGCTTTTATGCGAGCTGTGAACGTGTTTTCCGCCCGGATTTGAAAGGAAAACCGGTAGTAGTGCTCAGTAACAACGATGGCTGCGTAATCGCAAGAAGTGCCGAGGCAAAGCCCTGGATCATAATGGGCACGCCGTGGTTTCAGATGAAAAACGAAAGGTACCCGGAAAAAATATACGCGTTCTCAAGCAACTATGAACTTTATGCCTCGATGTCGGCGCGCGTGATGAGCTGCCTGGAGGAGCTGGCGCCCAGAGTAGAATTTTACTCAATTGACGAGCTCTTTGTTGACCTGGCTGGAGTGGAGCATTGCATGGACCTGGAGGACTTCGGCCGGCAGCTGCGCCAGCACGTGTATGACTGTACCCGTCTGACCATCGGCGTGGGCATCGGTCCGACGAAAACGCTGGCAAAATCAGCACAGTGGGCCTCAAAGGAGTGGAAACAGTTTCGTGGTGTGCTCGCCCTGACCCGGGGTAATCCTCAGCGAACGCGGAAACTGCTTTCACTGCAGCCGGTCGAAGAGATCTGGGGCGTGGCAAACCGTATTGCACGCAAGCTCAATGTTCTCGGCATCAAAACCGCGCTCGATCTGGCCCTGACGAACCCGGCCTTTATCCGCAAAAATTTCACCGTGGTTCTCGAGCGAACGGTGCGGGAACTGAACGGGGAAAGCTGCATGTCGCTTGAGGAAGCACCGCCAACAAAGCAGCAGATAGTCTGCAGCCGCAGCTTTGGTGAGAAGGTCACTGAATACGATTCGCTCCGCCAGGCTGTCTGTCAGTACGCAGAGCGGGCCTCTGAAAAGCTGCGTAAAGAGCACCAGTACTGCCGGCATATTTCCGTATTCATCAAAACGTCTCCGTTCGCCGTTAAAGAGCCTTACTACGGGAACGTGGCCACGGAGAAACTGCTTACCCCCACTCAGGACACCCGGGACATCATTGCGGCCGCCACAACGGCTTTGGGGCGAATCTGGAAGGACGGGCACCGGTATGCCAAAGCCGGTGTGATGCTGAATGACTTCACCGGCTCCGGCGTCTCGCAGCTGCAGCTGTTCGACGAACGTCCGCCACGTCCTCACAGCGCTGAGCTGATGAAGGTTCTCGATGGCATTAATCATTCCGGTCTGGGACAGGTCTGGTTTGCCGGACGAGGGATTGCGCCTGCATGGCAAATGAAACGCGATATGCTCTCCCCTGCGTACACCACCCGCTGGAAAGATATTCCCGTTGCGAGGATCAGATAAATTCTGCTTTTCAGAGAGGGCCAGTAGTGCTCGCCGCAGCCGAACGACAGGGCGAAGCCCGCGAGTGAGCGAGGAAGCACCAGGGGAACAAAACGAACATAATCTTCTTACGCACCGAAAACAGGAATCACTGTAACAATCTCAAAATCGGTATTGTGATAGAAACAACTGAACAGAGTGGGACCATGGTCCCAGTTAAATCCGGGGTGTGGAATCGATATTCCCAGTGGGGTTTGACGGGTGAGTTCTGCCACGCAAGTAGGAGGTGGGACCGTGGTCCCAGTTTAATCCGGTGTGTGGAATCAACATTCCGGGCGGGGTTGACGGATGAGTTCTGAAACGCAAGTAGGAGGTGTGACCATGGTCCCAGTTAATCTGGTGTGTGGAATCAGTATTCCGGGATGGGCTACCGTCTGTGTTCTGATATGCAGGTTGAGGGTGAACCGTGGAACTAGTTAAGAAAAAGTAGCATGAACTAGATTTTAGATTATGGTAACAATCAGGTTGAGAGAAGAAAACAGACCTTTTTAACAACACTGGGCTAGAGTGCAGAGAATAGCTGCTCCGGATGTATATATTCCGAAGCAGCATGTAACGCATTAAGGATATTGGAAATTAATGATAACGCTCGCTTGTATCATTAAACAGGCTAAACTTTTTGTAAGTCGCGAAGTATGCTTTCTATCTTCTCGATACACTCGGCAGGCAAGCGTGATTTGTCGAGATTAAAAATGACCCTATCGCCTTTGTAAAGAGCTGTAGCTCCAGGTACAAACTGGTGACGGGTACTGAGATTAACTTTTTTACCGGATGGCTCTTTAAGTACATCTGTTAGTAAACCGATAACTTCCTCGGGTTCAAATATAACCCCCGCTTTCTTTTGCTCATGAAGCTGCTGTGTCTGTTGCAATAGTAAAGCTTCTTTTCCCGAGAATGCCTTATACAGAGCCTCACCGGAACGGGCAGAAAGTTCACCGGGATGAGTAAAGAGGGCAACCACGGATTTTGGTAACAGAGCCGTGTTTATGCAGCGCGTGATAATTTTACGGGAAATATTCTCGGCGTCTGCCAGGGCGGAGACATTGCCGCTAAATTCATTTTCCAGCCGTAGTGCATAGCGCTTGCCCCGTTCATAAGCACTGACTGGGCGGTAATCATTACCCAACCTGGATAACGACATCATCTGTTCGTCATCGAGATCGCCAACAAGAACGCGATAATCCGATGATGTCAGTATGGCTGCTTTCCGACGACGACTACCATCTGCAATCTCGATGACACCTCCTTCTACCCGTCGTCCGAACGCAGGCGTCTGCTGACCACTCAGGAGGAAAGAGGGGATCAGATCATCAAGCGCGTCTTCGGTCAGTAGTTCCTGGTCACGTTCATTACCTGACCAGACCCTTGATGCCGTTTCAACGCTCTCGCCCGGGATGGCTTCGAGAATAAATTTCACTTCCCGGCCACAAACCGGAAGCAGAATGGTATTCCCGCGGGCCATGGCTCCCACCCGTGCAATTAATGAATCAACCATCGGTGCAGCGGGTGCCGCTGACGGATCAGTTTCGGGGCGGATATCTTTTACGGTATGTTTTGGAATAACTGGTGCACGTTTCATTATCTGATCTCCCAGCGAGGTTTAATCAGGCGATCAAAAATTTCATTACAGACAGGTTCCCAGATAGCCAGCGCATTTCGCCAAGCTCCTGTAGACGAGCGCTGATCGATAGCCTGCTCAAACACTGTTCTCATACGGATCTGACCTTTACCAACCTCGTCGGTCTCGCGTACAACGTTTTTCAGTACCATGCTTCCCCAAGCATCGCGGATCTGTTCCTCCATCCAGGGTGACTGTGAGCCATTGTTATTGCTGTACTTGGTCAGAAGAATTCTGACGTCAGGTTCAAAACCCTGCAGATCCACGTTTTTTAAAAGATCGCGCAGCATGTCAAAAAACTGAAGGGCAGAGGTGTAATCGAATAACTCTGCGGGTGTTGGCACGATGAGCACATCCGCAGCACAGACGACATTGATGGTACCAATACCGAGGTTTGGTGCACTGTCGATAACAATGACATCATAATCATGAGCCACCGTTTCGATGGCCAGACGAAGCATCATGTGAGGTTCTGTCGGCAGTTTCCCGTCGTCAAACCTTCCCATGAGCTCTGTCTCAATGCGGTGCAGGGCCAGGCATGACGGAATGATGTCGAGACCCGGCCAGCAGGTGGGCTTGACGGCATAGGCAGCATCATCGCGCTCACCCAGATAAAAAGGCAGCAGTGTATCTTCGGCATGGATATGCAAATCAGGAACCCAGCCGTGGTACATGGAGGCAGTGCCCTGAGGATCGTTCCCTTCGACAAGAAGGACCCGCAGCCCTTTCAGCGCCAGATCCTGTGCCAGATGGACAGATACGGATGTCTTATAGACCCCTCCTTTATGTGCTGCTACTGCGATAACGGGCGGAACGCTGTCATCAGGACGGCGCAGACGGGTGCCAAATACATCCCGCATGTGGTTAATTTGCTCAATGGTGTAGCCCACCCGTTGCTCCACACGTCCACGCATTTCCATATCAGGATGGGGAAGGCGTCCAGCTTTTTCTGCATCGCGGATCGCCTGAGAAGAAACGCCAATCAGATCAGCGGCTTCACCCACACGCCAGCGCCGGGTGATTTTCCTGGCCTCCGGGCTGTCATCATTAAACTGAGCAATCGCGATAGCTTTCGTCATTTCATGACCGGCCGCTATGCACTGGTCAAGCGTGTCCATCAGTCCCATTATATGTTCCTTGTCTTCAGCTTTGCATTAAGCTATTAAATCTTGATGAAAGTTGCAAAGCAACATTAAAATTGCAAACCACATCAAAAATTGCAAAGCTGATCGGAATACAACCATATTCATTTCAACATGACCCTGAGATGCCAGCCTGCACACCTTAGTAAATATCATCCGCTCGCCGCAGAAAGCGTGCGCACAGGCGCATGCGTCGAGGAAGCGGAATTACTGCACACTTGAAGGATCTGGTGACGCTCTACAGCTGACAAGGGTCACCGGTGGTCTGAAGTATGAATACTTCACTAAAGTATGCAGATTATTGACTGTGGTATGTAACTGATTAGGGTAAGGGGAGTGCAATGGAATGCATTTTCCTGCATATCGCAGTCAATATTATTATCTTTCGGGCTACTGAACTATCTCATTGTTGTACCTGAATTCGTTTTTTGTAATGTCAGTCGCCATGTGTACAGGACGCTGACAGTTATTCCATACTTCGATCCAGTAATTGATCCTTAAGGAGATCATCTTGAGATCAAAAAGAGATCCCCGGATCGTTCAATGCCCCGTTGCGCCTGGGCCTGGATGCTGTCTTCATTAACTGCGGTGTGTGGTATGTTGACTGTTGTGTGCGGGATCACCTATTGCGGTATGCGATTGTATTAACTGGGGTATGTATTTCCGTTGACTGTGATATGCATATATACTTTCCTTTGTGGATAACTGCGGGTTAATAAAATGGCTATGGAAAATAATGAGTTACCCCTGAATCTTCAGGAGGTCAACAAGACAACGGGCGAAGTTGTTAAGCTGGATGTCAACAGCGCCAGTACTGTTCAGCCTGTAGCGCTCATGAGACTTGGTCTTTTCGTTCCTACCCTGAAATCGACCTCCAGGAGTAAGACTAACCGCAAAAACGTCACGGATGCGACTGAGGAGCTCGTACAGCTGTCCATTGCCCGTAGTGAGGGGTACACCGATGTCAGGATCACCGGATCGCGCCTTGATATGGATACTGACTTCAAAGTCTGGCTCGGGATCATCCGTTCAATGTATGATTTTGGCGTCAAGGATGACACGCTTAAGCTGTCTTTTGTTGAGTTCGTTAAAATGTGTGGTTTTGACTCCCGACGCTCTAACAAAAAAATGCGCGACAGGATCAGCAACTCTCTGTTCAAGCTTGCGTCCGTGACCCTCAAGTTTCAGAGTGAAACGAAAGGGTGGACCACACACCTGGTTCAGTCTGCCTATTATGACATCACTGCCGATGTCGTGGAGATCAGGGCAGAGCCCAAGCTCTTTGAGCTTTATCAGATGGACAGGCGGGTTCTGTTGCGTCTGAAGGCCATCGATGCCCTGCAGCGCAAGGAGTCTGCGCAGGCACTCTATACCTACATCGAAAGCCTGCCACAGAATCCGGCTCCCATATCCATGAAACGTATGCGTGACAGACTCAATCTGACGTCTAACATCTACACGCAGAACCACACGGTGCGCAAAGCTATGGCGCAGTTGAAGGATATCGGCTATCTGGATTACACCGAATTCAAACGCGGCCGGGCCACCTACTTCAGCGTGCATTACCGTAATCCGAAACTCATTAGTAGCAAGGTCGTTGTTCCCCGTGAGCCGGAAGAGGAAGTACCTGAGCAGAACTATGACGAAGTGATTAAAGCCCTGAAGGCTGCAGGTATTGATCCTCAGAAACTGGCAAAAGCGCTCAGCAGCGTGAAATCGGAAAATGACTGAGGTATGCCATTTTAGGATGTGTTGACTGTGGTATGCGCTCTGCATACCACAGTCAATTTATACGGATTCATCATCCCGTTTAGGTTTTGCCTGCCTTGACTGCAATATGCGGATACGCCTCCCGGGGTATTGATATTGACTGCGGTGTGTGTAATAGCGGGCAGTCTACTGAACATCTTCACTGCAATATGTGTCCCTTCATCACTCAGTCAATATTGTGCGTTAGGCCGGATGCCCTGAGTCCGGTACTTTCACAAAGGGTCTTAACCCGTCGAGATCAAAGGATTCCGGGGTCAGCGTCCGGGATTCACCGATCCGCACACCGGTGTTCCAGAAAGTGGAGAACAGTATGTAATGGCGAAGATCCGGCATGTAGATGAGCAGGGCTTTCACTTCGGAGGCGAGGAGGAACGCCAGGGAGCGCCGGTTAAGATGGCCATCCTTCTGAGTGAGACCGCGGTCGCAAAGTCGACCCCATGGGCTATCGGCAACAGTGAAATGCGTTCTGGTGAAATGGGGTAATGCCAGGATGGACAGGATCGGAACGAGAAGGTAAATAATAAAGAAGAAGTAAAGTGTGCTACGTGAATTCCGGCCTTGTACCCTGTCAGTTTTCACGTAACGCAAGATTAATTTATTATCGAATAAGTGGGTTTCGTTACAACTGTCTGTAAACGTTTGCAAATTTAGTTATCTGGTTTTCAGCATTGCAAGAGCATCAGCCTCTGCCATTGAAAACTGTACCCTGTGTCTTGCTGCGACATCGAGCGCAAACACCTTCGTATACACCTCCGTCGAGCTGATGCTCTTATGTCCCATTAAACTCTGGAGCACCTTCAGCGGTATGCCGGCATACAGCATGTGCATGGCATAGCTGTGGCGGAATGTATGCGGTGTAACCGGCACGGAGAATGTCACCCCGTCTGCCGCCGCGGCCTCCACCGCTTCGCCGATCCAGGTGCGGACCGTCCGGTCGGTGATCTCCCAGATACGCGCCTTCTCGGTTCTTCCGCTTCGCTTGTTACGTCGTTCAAGGGGTATTTTAAGCGTGGCCACCATCATCTCCAACTGACCGACATAGTTAGCATCAGAAAGCGGAACGATACGATGAGGCTGGCTACCGGCCGGAGCACGGCCGGCCGTTCTGGCTGCCTTCTCGGCGCGCTGTTTGAGCGTGGCCAGCTGCACGAACGGGTACGGCGGTGCCAGCGAAAAATCTCCCCTTGTCAGGGCCAGTGCTTCGTTAATACGGGCGCCGGTGTTCCACAGGGTGGCCAGCAGCATCTTGCGGTGAAGATCGGGCACGTAGTGGAGCAGGGCGCTCACTTCCGGCGCCAGCAGGTATTTCGGCAGTTCGTCCTGAACGAGCGCCATCTGGCGCAGGGCCAGTGCGGCAGGATAGTCGATGGCCACCGGCAGCTGCGTGGCCGAAAAGGAAACGCCCTGGCCTGGTATTGCCGGCATCATTGCTTGTTGTCCCTGTCGGACAGGTATTGCTCTGTAAGTCGTGCCAGTGCTTTCTGCGCGTAATCCTCGCCCGGGAGCACACTGATTTCTCCCCGGCGTTCCATCTCGGCGCCGATGGCGCTGAGGGTCGTCGCTACCGGAAGCAGCCGGCGCAGCTGCAGGGCGTGCCCGCATGCGGAACGGATGCGATCGGCAAATTCATCCTCATCGCGGGAATATGCTCCCGGCGCCGGCCGTTCCCGGCCATCCTTTTCTGACTGCAGCTGCTGGCACAGTTCCAGAAGCTCGACAATATTATCGGAGATAGCGATTGCTTCAGAACTGTCATTCACTGCTTTCATTCTTCTTTCCCGGTAAATCACAAAGAGCCCTAATTTCTTTTTCCAGCTCAGCACATTCCTCAGAAAGATGCCTGTACCTTGCACGCCTTTCACGGAAGTAGGAGGCATTCTCCGGATAGTCATCGTGGACATCACTTTCAACTTCCAGATAGCGTTCAGTCGACTGTTGTCGCAGAGAAAGCTGTCGGATGCGGAGTAGCAATTCTCCCGGGAGCACAGCCCAGTCTCCCTCAATATCGCTTATATCAGGGAGTTGAGCATGGCGTGTAGGAATGCGGACCATTTCTTCATTCGCCTGGTTTCTGTATTCACCGGAGTCCGAAGCCACAAGTTTAAATTGATAGCGGCACTCTTTCAGATAGAGGATAAGGCCGGCACCGATGAATGCTCTGTCGGAAGCAAGTTTTTGTACCTTTTCATTTTTTTCCTTCCGCGCGATAAACCACTGGGTTACGATACCGCCGGCGATTGCCATCAAACCACCAATGAAGGCGGAAAACACTGGCACCCAGATTTGCAGATTATCAGCTACTGGCTGGGTACTCTTGATCATTGTTGTTGCTGGCTCAAGTCCCTGCATTCCTTCATGCGTAGCCGCGTCAGCGACACAGGAAGTACAGCCTAGTAATACCAGGGTGACCCCTTTTTCGGTAAGCTTTTTCATTATTCGTACCATTCTCAATTCCTTAAACCCTTTGTACCGGACTGCACCAGGGTAGCTGAGAAATCCCGCCTTCCCACCTGTTAATGCTTCTTTCTGAAGCCTGCCAAGAAGTCAGGCTGAATGTCATGCAGCATTGTGTCACCAACATCAGCCAGCTTTTGATCAAATTCTCCATTATCGGGTGAACAACCGTCCTTAACACCCGAGCCATCACAAGGTAGCCGCAGATGCCAGAACTCGCAGTCTGGCTCCTGAATAGCAATAACAAAGCCAGATGAATTCACCAGATAACGTGGATTAATCGGATATTCTAAATCCCGAATCCATAATGGAGTGCTGTTTGGGATACCAAGAGCCATTCTTATTTCCAGTAGTGTCCTGTAACCAGTTCGACCAGCAATACATCGGTTGCACATAAAATAGTCACTCAGAGTAATTATGGCGCGCAGCACAGTAAGCTGAGCACACCTTGAGTCCGTCATCCGGATGATTTTCCCATGACGTAATCATTTTCAGGCTGATAATAAGTAGCCATATAGCAACGCTGTTAAATTACCGGAAGCCCGTTTCATGGTGATCCGACTTTTCCGTTATTTCACGGTTTCCGGAAGTGTACCACGCGCACGGAATAACCACACCGCACTTTTCCGGTGGTGAGCGGCCGGTCACGGGGCAGGGGATAAACACAACATATTGACGATAATGCAGCTGATGGAGGGTCACATGTTGTGTTTCTGCGCCGCTTCGCGGTGTGGGGAAGAAAGCAGATCCGAAACTCAGGGTTTTCGGATCTCCGCTGAAATGAGAAGGGGCAGGCGTTGCTATAGCATTAAAATCATCACATTCAGTAATTCATACCTCATCACAAACTACAGCTTTAAATTATATTAATTTATAGCTCTTTCCATAAATGCTAGGTTAGCATGAAGAATGAAACAAATATGAAAGGAACGATGATGCTCAGCCAGCTTAACCTGCGTTTTCACAAAAAGCTGATCGAGGCGCTGAAAATGCGCGCCGGTCGGGAAAATACTTCGGTCAACGCCCTGGCCGAACGCTTCCTCGATAACGGGCTGAAAACGGCCGCCGCCGGCGACGGATATTTTCAGCTGGTCGCCGATCCGGAGGCGACGGTCCGGCAGCTGTACCGGCATATCATTCTCGGCCAGACCTTCGGCACCGCTCCGGTCTCCCGGGATGAGTTGCGCTTCATCCTGGCGTATGCCCGGGAGGCCTTTATTTGCGGCCGGAACAGAGTGGCCACGCTCCCGGCTCTGGACACACTGCTCGATATCACCCGTGACCTGCTGGCCTGGCAGGTGGAGCATGACCGCCCGGTGGACGGTCATTACCTGAAGGGGATCTTCCGCCTGTCCGGGGAAAACTGGATGGAAGAGTTTGACGCCTTCCGTGCAGCGCTGCGCCCGGTCGTGGATCAGATGTATGCCGAACACCTTCTGCGTCCGCTGGAGAGCGACTGCTTTAACCTCGCCGATATTCCCGCCAGTGCGCTCGCCGGGATTTTCACCCTGCCGCGTCTGAAAGCCATTTTCCCGCTGATGCTGCGTGGGCTGGACTGGAGCGGGGAAAAGGCCAGAGATCTGGCGCAGGAACTGCGCCCGGTTATTACGGCCGTCACGCAAACCATTGAGGCCGGCACGCTGCGCCTTGAGATCCGCATTGACGGCCAGCATCCCGGAGAACGCCCGGGTGCCTGGTACACCACGCCACGTCTGCACCTGCTGATCACCGGCCAGGACTTTGTGGTGCCGTACGGCTGGGAAGCCTTCTCCGAACTACTGGGCCTGTTCAGCCTGTACGCCAGACATCCGGAAGCCCTGGCGCACGGCCATCAGGGAGAGAGCGTGATGTTCTCCCCGCCCGGACATGTCACGCCGGAGGGATTTTTCGGGATAGACGGCCTGCGGATTTTTATGCCGGCAGAGGCCTTTGAGGCGCTGGTCCGGGAGCTCACCATGCGGTGCGCTGAAGGCATGCTGGCGGAGGCCCTGACCGGGCTGCGCTGTCTGTACGGGGATCTGTAATATGAAAATACTGAGACAACTGTGGAACCAGAAAGGGCTTGATGCGGCAGTTGAGGATGTATCTGAGGATCGGTACGGTTTCAGTAACATCGCAGAAAATATATCCCGGTCCATCCTTTCCCTTCCACAGGAGGCTTCAAATGTTGTCGGAATAGAAGGAGCATGGGGATCGGGTAAAACAAGCCTGCTGAACCTGATCTTGAAAAAATTTGCCCAGAAAAAAGACGGGCACACGCATGTGCTGCATATTTCCCCCTGGCTGAGTGGCGGCAGTGCGGTTGAAGCGCTCTTTCTTCCTGTTGCCACGGTTATCCAGCAGGAAATGGAAAAACGCCATCCTCCGAAGGGCTTCAAAAAGCTCTGGCGTAAATATCTGTTGTCACCGGAAGCGCAGAAAGTGATTGAGTATGCTCAGGATACTTCATCGCGCGTCCTTCCGCTGGTTCAGTATATTGGGCAGTTTTCCAGCATCGTCAACTGGATAGCTGGAGGGATAAAGGTATTTTCAGACAGCCGTCTGGCTGTTGATCAGAAAACAACGACAAAGCTTCGGGCTGAAATTGCAGGGCAACTGGTCAGTCTGGATCTGAAGTTCATTATTGTCATGGATGATCTGGACCGACTGGAGCCGTCCCAGGTGGCGGAAGTGTTCAGGCTGGTCCGTGCAGTGGCCGATCTGCCTCGCTTTACCCATATTCTTTGTTATGACAGGCAGATTATCACTCATGCCGTCGAGCATGCGCTGAATATCAAAGACGGCAGTCGTTACCTGCAGAAAATCATTCAGCTCAGTTTTAAATTACCCCGCCCTGAAGCCTTTGACCTACGCAATGAATTTCGCCAGCGGGCTGAGGAGTTGTATCAGCAAATTAATAATCAGCCGCAAGATTCCGGAATGGCAAGGGATCTCGCCGCGGTGACTGATACATATGGTGCCGCACTTTCGACGCCACGCGAGATCCATCAGGCCATTAATTCCCTGATTTTTCTGTATCCGGGGATGCGGGATTTTGTTTATTTCCCTGATTTGTGCCTGCTCCAGCTTATACGGGTGAAAAACCCGGCCCTGTATGACTGGGCAGAGCATTACCTGACAGAACGGTCCGTGATTGAAACCGGCCAGGGTATGCTTTCTGACAGAGAAAAGGCTGATTTCCGGAAGGGGCTTATCAGGTGTATGAAGATGTTGAGGGCTTCGAATGCAGACTCATATCTCAGTCTCGCCGAATGGATCCCTGGTATCAGCGGACATGATGATGAACATCTGAATCTGTTCGAGCCGGTCAGTGAAGATTTTCGTCACATCCAGACGACAGATAAACGACTCAGCAGCCTGACGCACTGGCGTTATTATTTTTCCTTCTCCTCACCTCAGAATGTTCTGCCCCCTGAATTTTTTAGCCAGCTTTTTGAGCTGGCTAGCGTACCGGAAAAACAGCAGCAGCTCTCTGAATTGCTCCTCTCAAAAATCAACAGCGTGGGCAGTCTGTCCGGAACCTGGTTCGAACATATACTGAGCAGACTGACGCCGGGCCTGATAAAAGAACGCAATTTCGAAGAATGCGCAGGGTTGGTTCGGTTTTTCTTCGATCACACCGATGAGGTAAGCACTCGCTTCCGGCTCCGTAACCCATGGTTTTCCCTGCGTGAAACCGGCATTAATCAGGTTGTACGGAATCTGCTGAAGCATATGCAGGCTATTGACGAGGCCAGAACAATCATGCGGATGGAAATGCTGATCGTTACGGGCGCTTCGCCATTCTGGATAGCCGATTTTATGCGGGGACTTATCTGGGAACACGGTCTTGCACAAAATGCGGTGCCTTCTGCCTCTGAAACTTTATTTAGTCGTGATATTACAGAACGGTTGCGTGACAGGTTTGCTGAACGTATGAATCAGCCAGAACTTCAGCAGCAACTGCTCATGCGCAAGTCTATTCTCGGATATCTCTACGCATGGAGGGACATGAGCTCAGTTGAAACGGTGAAGCAATGGGTCAGAGAAATGGCTTCCACCGATGAAGGCCTTGTTGACCTGTTGATACGTTTACAGACCAGTGTCTTTAGTTCTGACAAAGGGGCATATCGCCGGATTGCACGTGACCAGGTCAGCCCGTTCTTTGATGACTGGTCTGCAGTCGAAGAAAAGCTGAAGGGGATGCTTTCCGGCAACGAACTGACGCCAGAGCTGGAAGCGCTCAAAACTGCGCTGGAAAATGACGACTGACCCAAAATGAAGGCCGCATAGCGGCCTTTTTCTTACAAAATAAAGTGGATCAGGCGCTTAACGCTTTTTCCTTGTCAAAAGGAACACCGGCATATGACAGCTCACTCAGCAGCTTGCGTTTCCATCCACCATGCCCATCAAGCTCGGTATAGAGAACCCCGGCAAGATCTGAAGGGATTTCGATATCTCCCTTCCTCAGTACAAGTACCTTCCCGCGTCCAAGCTTCCCCGCGAAATATCCGAGCTCATACAGGACGTTCTGGCGTGCACGCAGACGTGTGCTTTCAGATGCCAGGGCACTGCCGCTGTCGTCGGGCGTCATCAGCACGATGGCAAAGCTGACATCCCCTGACTCCGCTTCAAATTTCTCGATTACCGTCCTTGAGCCATCAGGACGTTCAGAGAGAATGATTTCCTCCAGCCCTATCCGGGATATAAAGCGGGCAACAGACTGAAGGGCATCATTATCATGGCCGTGAACAATAAAAATTTTGCGCGAGACCTGACGTATTACTACTGGATCAGGCTCGAATTCATTCTCAACATACAGCTGGTAGTCACGAACAAAAGTTACCAGTAGCGAGGAGGTGAACTTACGGACAGATTCAATAATTTTTCGGTCATAGAAAAACGTATGGCAAAAATTGAATGCGAAATTATCGTTAACGGACATTTTCCTGATTAATAAAAGCTTCAGGCCTAAAATTTCACGCGGTTCTTCAGGCCACTGCAGGACGGCGGAGCCAGCCATACTGGATTCGGTTTCATGACTTTTCGCAAGAAAGGCGTCAAGATCGACATCACATGTCAGGCGTTCGTTAACAGCCTGTAGATTACCGTCGTTCAGCAGCCGGGCCAGTTGTTTCAGTGGTTGCTGATAGTTCTGTGCATCAGCACGCTGCAAATCATACACACAATTTTTGAGTGACTGAAAAATGTCAATTGCCATCCTGCCCGTTCTCCTGTCTTTGCTGTTCGGCACTATCCAGAATTTGCTGACGCAAATCCTCTTTCATGGCCTCGATCATGGGACTAATCATCGGATTATCGGCATACCGTGAGGCTCGCTCATCCAACATGCTGTACGCTTCCTGAATCGCAGTTTCAATGCTGACAGGATCGTTTGCATCAAAATTTACCGGATAACTACCATTAAGGGTTTCAGCCGCTTCCTCAACTTCTTTCAATTGTTTCTGCAATTTATCTATACCTGTAATTTTTACACCCAATGTAGCCTCCGCATCAGTGAAGTTCCTCAGCCGGTTATAGATAACATTTTGAAAATGGGAAGGAGTGGAGCCAACTCAAAATTCATACGATTTTACTGAGATCCGGAACTACCTTTTTTCGGAACTCTGCGAAAGAAGAGTGAATTGTGTATAGGTGTGACATATCCATATGCCAAGGATCTGCATATGTCACATCTATACATATGCTGCACATCTGCATATACTGAACATATGCACACACCCGGTGCAATGAACCTCATTCCGGATATGCATCACATATCCATACTTACCCGGGAGAAAAATCATGAGAATCGTATCTATTTTTAAAAACGGCAACAACCGTGCCATCCGCCTGCCCCGCGATCTGGATTTTGAGGGGGTCAGCGAGCTGGAGATTGTCCGGGAAGGGGACAGCATCATCCTGCGTCCCGTCCGGCCGACCTGGGGCTCATTCGCCAGCCTGGAAAAATCCGATCCGGATTTTATGGCGGAGCGTGAGGACGTTGTCACCGACGAAGGACGATTTGACCTGTGAACAAGACCTATATGCTCGACACCTGTATCTGCTCATTCATCATGCGCGAGCAGCCGGAAGCGGTGCTGAAGCGCCTGGAGCAGGCGGTGCTGCGCGGCCAGCGCATCGTGATCTCGGCCATCACCTATTCCGAAATGCGCTTCGGCGCCACCGGGCCGAAGGCTTCGCCCCGTCACGTGCAGCTGGTTGATGAATTCTGCAGCCGCCTCGATGCCATCCTGCCGTGGGACCGCGCCGCAGTGGACGCGACCACTGAGATAAAGGTGGCGCTGCGCCTCGCCGGGACGCCGATCGGCCCGAACGACACAGCGATTGCCGGACACGCCATTGCCGCCGGTGCGGTACTGGTGACGAATAATACGCGGGAGTTTGAGCGGGTGCCGGGCCTGGTGCTGGAAGACTGGGTAAAGTAGCAGCGTAAGAATTTCTTCGATCTGATGTCCGCTTTGTGCCAGAGTCGGACGTGGATGCTCTGAATGAACGGGAATGTCCTGAAGCATAAAGGGGAAATAAAAGATGGAATATACTGCTGTGGCATAATCGATAAAAGCATGTACACCACAGCAATGAAAACTATCAGGTAAAAATACTGTCTTTCAATAAATTATCCATCAAAGCCAGCGAGAGCGTTTGAGTTTAAGCCACAGTAAAACACAGGCTCCCAGCGTGACAGCGACTGTGGCCGGATAGCCATAGAGCGTCTTGAGTTCCGGCATATGGTCGAAGTTCATACCATACATGCTGAAAACCACCGTCGGGATCACGAGTATGGCCCCCCAACCGGCCAGTTTCTTCACGACTTCGTTTTGCTGCACTGAAACCAGTGCCAGGTTAACGTGCATCGCGCTGCTAAGCATCTCACGCATGTCATTAACATCCGTTACTACATGGCGTGCGTGATCCTGAATATCTCTAAATACGCCCTGAGGGGTTTTGGGATAAGTTCTTCATGAATGCGGATAAGCTCTGTACAGATTTCTTCTACTGGCTGAGCGGCGTTGCGCAGCCCGAGCAGATTACGGCGGAGTGAATACACGTCCTGAATAGCTTCACGGTCAAATTCACTGTGAAAAAGTGTCGCTTCTATATCACCAATTTTTGAGTTGAGGCGCGCTGCCAGCTCTGCATAACTGTCAACAATGAAATCCAGAATACAGAATACAGTATACAGAATACAGTATACTGTATAGAGGATAAGCCGGACCATACGAAAGCATCTCCGGGGCCTCTGCAGCACGGGCGCGTATAGGAGCATAGCTCTCTGAAGCACCATGGCGCACCGTAATAAGGAAGTTTCGGCCCACAAACAAATGCGTTTCGCCAAACTCAATATTGTCCCCCTGTCCACTGACGGTCTTCGCAACGATAAATGCCGAGCTGCCATAGCGCTCTATCTTAGGCCGCTGATGTGCATTCAGAGCATCCTCCACTGCCAGATCATGCAGACCGAACTCCTCCTGTACTTTATACATAAACGCAGGTTCAGGCTGCCAGAGCCCCAGCCATATAAACGCATCAGTGTCCTGGATGACTTCGCTGATATCCTCAATATCTACAGTTTCGGCGGGGTGGCCTGAACGGTAGACCATACAGTTAACAATCATTTTCTGACGATCCCTTAAGCATGATGATAAGAAGCTTAACCATTTCCATTAAATTTCCAAATTTTTAAGCACGAACCTCCGCTCCCCGCGCAAAGCGACTCTTGAAATTCTCACAGAATCTTTCCTCATACCACAACTCTTATCTATCACTTTTTTCCTCACCATTCCGAACCGGTGCCCATGACGGATCCGACGTTGGTAGTTTTTCGGATCTCACTAGGTGAGGAGAAGGATTATTGCCGGAAAATCATGATAAACGGCGGATTGTTGCGGTATGGGTATTATTGCAATTGAGGCAAATAAAGATGGCTTTATATGATGGACTCAAGAATGGTGATTTATGCGGTACGGCTGACTCCCGGGTCCGGCTATCGGGGTCAGCCGTAAAGAAAGGTGCCACGGTTCCGTTTTCCGGAACAGAGTCTTTCGTTTTTTCTTCAGGTACATCACTTCGTCACATTTACCGATCATTTCCGCCAGCGTCGCGTATTGGTCTGCGTTATTGATCAGTTCGCCAAAGGAATAATTGATGTTGTAGGGTTTACCCGAGGTGTCATTGTAATGATCGAGACTGGCACTCAGCGCGTGCAGAAAAGCTCCGGTGTTGCCGTCTCGCCGGAGAAGGGCGGCAAACTCATCCCCGCCGAGGCGGCCAGCAATTTCGCCCGGTTCAAGATGCTGATGCAGAAAGTCGGCAAAGACCTTAAGCACCTCGTCACCCTCAGCGTGTCCCCAGAGATCGTTAACCGGCTTGAACCTGTCCAGATCGAAATAAATAAGGCTGAACGTCGCTTCATGCTGATTCATCGAGCGGAACAGTTTTTCGCCGGCACGGTAAACCCTCGACGGTTGGGAATGCCCGTCAGGCTCGCCGGCTGGCCGGCGTAGAACCTGATGTGGGGCTCACCGGTGACCAGGGGGACGTGGAACCGCTCATCAGCAGCCGCATCGTGAATGATGAAGGGCCCCTCCTGCAGAATGGCATGCCCGCAGAACTAGATGTTACGCGGGGTTTCGCGAACATCGATTCCCTGACAGGCGAGGAGCCACTGTCGTTCGCGATCCAGCAGACTTATCAGGGCCACGGGCACCTGAAAAACTTTTCGGGCCAGCCGCGCCAGGCGCTCAAAACGCTGATCGTCACGGGTATCAAGAAGGCCGGCAATATACAGGGACTTTAGCCTCTGTTCTTCATTGTCCGGAATATCGGGTGCCTGCTTGTGATCACCTGAGATGTTCAACTTTATAAACCGATAAGAAGTATTTGAATCTGATTAAGTATAGATCACAGTTCTGCGGCTGGTAGGTTACCAGCTTTCATGTCAGTGACCTGCTCCTCGTTGATTAATACACCGCGATGTTAGTAATGTCTTCATAAGCCACATGAGGACATCTCCATGAAGAAGCGTTTTTCCGACGAACAGATCATCAGTATCCTCCGCGAAGCTGAAGCCGGGGTTTCTGCCCGTGAGCTCTGCCGCAAGCACGCCATTTCCGACGCCACCTTTTATACCTGGCGTAAAAAGTATGGTGGTATTGAGGTGTCCGAGGTTAAGCGCCTCAAGTCGCTTGAGGAAGAGAACGCCAGATTCAAGAAGCTGCTTGCCGAAGCCATGCTGGATAAGGAGGTACTTCAGGTGGCTCTGGGGCGAAAGTACTGACGACAGACCAGAAGCGGGAAGCCGTTGAGTTTATGTGTGATGCGACCGGTCTGTCGCAACGTCGTGCCTGCAGGCTTACAGGTTTGTCCCTGTCGACCTGCCGCTATGAGGCTCAGCGTCCGGCGGCTGATGCGCATTTATCAGGACGCATCACTGAGCTGGCACTGGAGCGCAGGCGTTTTGGCTACCGCCGCATCTGGCAGTTACTGCGCCGTGAAGGCCTTCATGTTAATCACAAGCGCTTGTACCGCCTTTATCATTTGAGAGGGCTGGGCGTAAAACGCAGACGACGTCGTAAAGGGCTGGCAACAGAACGTCTGCCGCTGCTCCGCCTGGCGGCACCCAACCTGGCCTGGTCGATGGATTTTGTCATGGACGAACTCGTCACCGGTCGCAGGATCAGGTGCCTGACCTATGTGGACGACTTCACGAAGGAATGCCTGACGGTCACTGTTGCCTTTGGGATTTCAGGCGTGCAGGTGACACACATTCTGGACAGCATTGCGCCATTTCGAGGCTATCCTGCGAGGATAAGAACTGACCAGTGGCCGGGGTTCACCTGCCGCGCACTGGATCAATGGGCTTTTGAGCATGGTGTTGAGTTGCGCTTAATCCAGCCGGGCAAGCCAACGCAGAACGGATTTATTGAGAGCTTTAACGGACGATTTCGCGATGAATGTCTGAATGAGCACTGGTTCAGCGATATCGTTCACGCCAGGAAAGTCATTAATGACTGGCGGCAGGATTATAACAAGTGTCGTCCATATTCAGCACTGAATTATCAGACGCCATCAGACTTTGCAGCACGGTGGCGGAATGGAAAATGTGAAGGTAAACAAACCGACATTACTAACTGACGGTTGTATCTAATACCAGGGGCAGGTCATTCGATGTACGCCTGAAAAATAGCACATTGAATCAACGTTCTAAGTTAAAAATTGTAATCTCAGTTAATTACAGAATGCTAATGTAAGATTGCTAATTAATGTAATGACAACATGTTGATAATTAATAAGTTGTAATTATAATTCATAGTGATTAATGTATTTTTAAATTAGTAGGCATGAAATATTTAAAAGATAAGCTATGATCATAGTGTCCCTTGGGTTGTTCTACTAACTAGTAAGGTTACCTCATGGCAGCTATGAAACTGTTCGAGCAAATATCATCTTTTCCTGTGGCAAGAGTTCAAACATATAACAACTTGGTTGTATTTGATACTTACGTTGCTAACAGTTCGATTCCCTCACAAAATGAAGACGATAAGCTAATTGTAAAAAAAGATGAATCTTATGGACCTGGCCACAGAATATCTTACTTAGGCTTTAATGCTGAAAGACTTAACATCCCTAATATAATTGGTTCGTTGACCTTAAGGCTCCATCCTACTAACAATGATAAGATAGGAAATGTAAGTGTTTACTTCGTTCCTGATGATTCATTTTGGAACACTACCTTTAAATATACGAATCGACCTCATGCTAGTATGTTGATTAATACATTTTCGACATCAGATACAGATGCTGATGGTTGGCTTACAATTGATATTAGCAATTCTGAAGTAATAGCTAAGTTTAGAAAGGATGGACATATCTCACTTGCGCTCATGGGGGAGAAGAGTTTGGTGTATCATGAGTTTTCATCATCAAAATCACCAGAACACTCACCGTTATTGCAGTTAAGTACTGCCAATACTGAAATTAACCCATCGAATTCAGTGCGATACGTGAGCTTTTCTATAATAAGTAATACTCCTCCCCAGCAAATATTAAAAATATCTGAATTTAATGTAATTAATTCTAATGGGGTGATTGTTGATAGAAGTAAATGGAGGGTAACTAATGCAACCAACATGGATGGATGGAATAAAATGTTTGATGGTATTCAGGGTAGTTTCTGGAAGGCAGAATCCCCAGTTCCTAATTTTTTTGTAGTGGATCTATTTGAACTTATTGACATTAAAGCTATTGTTTACACACCTGTTGTTGATGAGTTCTATGAATTTTCATCTGATCTTCTCGTTTATGGTAGTAATGATGGTAATTCGTGGTATCTTATTGGCTCAAGAGCTATTGACAAAAGCGAAAACAACTCTCCACATATTATATTCACAGGAAGTGAAGCTACATTAACTCATGTTGAAAAAACATATTCTTTTCCGATAAAAACTGCATGGGATATTGAAGTAGATAGGTTAAAAAACAAAGCAGGAAGAAGTCCGCTAAATGTTACTCAATTATGTTTCAACCAACCGGGTATTGTATGTATATGGGTTGGAGACGAAGAAGCAAAAGCTGATGATTTTCTCGAGGCCCGTGAAGGTCAATGGGATGGCTCTGAGCGTCATCGTTTGCGTTATGGCCTTAATTGTTTTCGTTCTAATTTAGGCAACCCATTATATTTGCAAATTGCTTCAAAATCTTCGCTCGATAATTCCAGAGTGGCATACGTTAAAATTATGGCATCAAACGCTCTTTTTTATCCAGTATTCATAACTCGTCAAACCGAACAATCAGATTGGCTGTCAATGATTGAAAATTATTCATCCACAAACTATTTTGAAATGATATCGAACAGAATTATTCTTGGTATTAATAGATTGCATTTTGAACCTTTTAAGAATGTGACTAATATGCAAGAACTTGCTGATACTTATGATGAGTGTCTGATTCCTACAGAACTGGCTGCAGGTATAAGAGATAACGACCATAATCCCATGCACCGACCAGATGTAAACCCATATTATTTTGTTCCCTCAAGTAGTGGCTTCATGACTACATATGTTAATAGAATCACATATCATTTAGATCTAACTAAAAGAATGGTAACGCCAAATGAAGTTAGAACATATTGGGGGATTTGGCATGAGGTAGGGCATAATCTTCAGACAACAGGCTTGAACTGGTCGGGACAGCAAGAAGTTTCAGTAAATATTTATGCATTTGGCGAGCGTGCATATTCTTCCACGCTTGATGCATTAATTGAGTCTTATGATAAAAGTTTTAGTAATTCTTTCAATGCCTTAAAAAATGTTGACTCATACACACAACTTTCAAATAGTAATAAAGAGAATCTTTTTCATCATCTTTTCTTTATTTTTGGCGAGGGGTTTATGTATGATCTACATCGCAGATATAGAGAAAATCTGAGTGGAAATGGAAATGATCCTGAGTTTTCAATTGGTGCTACGGCTGATGAGCAAATGAACACACTGGCTATAATCTCATCTAAAATATCCTCTCTCAATTTGGTTGATTTTTATATTTTCTGGAAGTTCCCATTAACAAATCAAACCATTAATAGTATTGGTAGTTATAATTTCAATGGAATTAAAGACTTTGAAAAACTGCCTTCTGCTCTTGTGAAAAGGAACCCTGATAATATGTATGATATGCGTTTTTAATGTATCTCTGATTCCGGGTTGTTTTTATCCCGGTACTTGTGAGGCCATGGTAAATTACTCCGTGGCCTTCTTTTTATGGGGCATATAGAATTTATGTTGTTTTGTAAAAACATTAGGTATTGATGCCGATTGAATCTTAATAATAAAAGTATTAGGTTGCCGTTATTTTTTTGACTGTTTTTTGATGAAAAATAATTTAAGGTGTGTTGCCATGAATTCATAGGTATCATTTATGTTCAAGGAACTGTTTGAAGTGCACAGAAGATTTGTGCATAATTCTTTACAGGATGATAAAAATGATTAATCAGTTAACTATTCACTTGGGTAATAAGAAATATTCTTATAAAAGTAATCAAAAAATCCTCTATCTATTTCGTCAATGTAGGCAAATACGGGCGCAAACCAGTCCGACTGTTCGATATCATGGCGGTGATCTAGGCGAGATATCCAGCCCCTCCTGTGACGACCTGAGCAGGACATAACGTGCCAGCAATTGCTTCAGGTGAAGCGCCGTCTGTTCGCGCAGGGCAGCAGGTTCCGTCGCGCCTTCTCGACGAGTGGCCTGCTGGCGTAACATCTCTTCCGCGGCCACTGTCTGGTTAAAGGCTTGGGTTATGAAAAAATCTACGACTTTTAAACACTCTGACCGTCATGTACTTTCCTATCTTTTCATCCAGATCATTGAGGTGTTTGGTCAGTTTCTGCAGCCAAGACATGCCTGAGTCCACCCGCGAATAGTGGGCACACGACTAAGTGAGTAAACTCTCAACCAGAGGCGGTTCATGATAAAATCCTCATGACCAGCAAAAAAACGCGTGAGCGATATACGCCTGAATTTTGTCATTAAGCCCTAAAACTCGCGGTAACGCATCGGCGTTGCCGCCGCAGCCTGTGAACTCAGTATTTACGAATCGCAGCTCTACGCATGGTGCAGTAAAATTAACAATGCCCGCAACTCTTTCGAATGTGAGCAGGAAATATCCGTTTAAATTGCCTGACTAAAGCGGCAACTGTTGGAACCGGCTGAGGAGATGGCCCTCCTCATAAAGGCCGCGACATACTTCGCGAAACACCTGAAGTGAAGTATGTCTTCATCGAGAAACATCAGGAGGAGTTCTGCGTCAAAGCCATTTCTCGTGTGCTTCGGAATTCGTTATGCCTTCCGTCTGCGTCGTCATCAGCTAGGCTGACTTCAGCACTTTCACTTCATTTGTGATGCAGCTGTCAGTATAGTCTTCACTAAAGCAAAATATCGATATGGTGCGCCTCGTCTGGCTGATGAACTGTCGGAGTCAACATCAAAACCATTGCTGCCAACCTGCGCCGTCAGGGACTGCGGCAAAAGCCAGCCGGTAGTTCAGTTAGGTCAGTTACTGTGAGTACGGCCTAGCGGTGTCTGAGAACCAGCTGAAAAAGGTTTTTTTACGACAGAGGTCCGAATCAGAGTGGGCGGCGACATCATGTACCTTCGCCCCGGTGAAGGCTGGCTGTACCTGCCGGCCATCGCAGCATGGTCGCCCTGACCTTACTGCAGAAACATATTTATCTGCGGGACCTGGCAGTGATGATTGACCGACTGTCACCCATTTTGCTGGCCGGATATCTGTCTTCATCGTAGGTGATATAGCAGGCACATTATATTTGACCGCAATATCGTCATGAAAATGACCGTTCTGACCGACGACGACCTGGCGCAGCTCCATCACTAATCCCCCTTACCTGACACTCCCTGTCCGGTCATCAGCGAATACTGGTGGGGCTGGGAGGCACCAGACTCAGGCACTGCCTCCCAGCCACAGCTTTTCAGCAGCGCATTCAGCGCATTCAGCCCGTCAGCCCGGCCGCCAATTCTGGCCGGCAATCGCATAACCTGCGTCCCGCCATCATTAAAACCGGTATCCAGCGCGCTTTTCAGCAGACAGATGCTGTTTACCGTCGCCGATGGCTGAACCTTACGCCGGCCGCTCCACTCACTGTCGCTGAGAACGTGATACACCCAGTCGTACTGCTTCGCCAGCTCCAGCGCGTAGGTCAGGCGAAAGAGATCGTTCTGCTGTGAAAGTTCATCCGTACAGCTGCGCCAGAGATAATCCAGCTTATGGCGCAGCTGCGCACGAACGCCGAGGGTCCGGCCCTGACTGATAATCCAGTCAATATCGGAGGCCACGTCACGTGAAAAACGGCGCTGTTTTTTAGCCTGCGCAAACCAGCGGGTGATAAACAGGTTTTCCTGCGACTCCGACGCCACCAGGCCATCTTCCCTGGCTGTCATGAGGGCTATAAGAGCACACCATGCCAGGTGACCCGTTTTTTCCATATCTCGCATAAAGTCCTCAGCCCGGTGCCTGTCCTTCAGCACGGATGATTATTACAGTCGGCTGTTTATCTGTGTGGTTTACTCCGGGTATACGTTAACCCTGAAAGTCATCCGGTGCAGCGTAAGGGACCGGACAATCTATTGTCCTCACAATCCGGTACACACGTCAACCATGCCGTACGGGGTACATACGTCTCCCTGTCTGAAAAGTAACGACAGGCGAAAACCACAACAAAGGGATGCAACCGGAGGGGTATGATAACCAGAATGCAAAAATGACACGCAGTTCTGCAGTTCAGAAAAAATGTAAAAAGCCCATTTCACGCAGGGCGCCGGTAATGAGCAGAATGAAGATAAGGGTATCAAACGGGTCTGGCATAAATAGCACTCCGGTTAAGCTGGTTTCGGCAGACACTGTGCTGCTCCTGAATACCCGGGCTCCCCTTCAGGTAAGGGCTTCTGTACGTAACAGCCAGGTCGCACCACCGCAACACAAACCTCCACTGACCTCCTCCCAGGTTTCGGTCTCAATCAGAAAACGGGCCAGCCCCTGAAAATCAGCGTTGCTGAGCAGTAAATCTTCCGGCTCTCCGGGGCGCTCCAGGACATAAAGGTCCGGGATTCGCGCCAGCGAGTGTTCCGCCTGCCAGGCAGCAACCCGGTAAAAGGTTCTGATGCATCCACCTCGCAACAGCGCCCCCAGAATGATGTTTTCAGCGACTTTCATTACCTGCAATCATTCGTGTGATGATACTGAAAGGATAGATAATATTTTCAGTTCAGTCATCCCGTCCGGCCGACCTGGGACTCGTTCGCGCAGCTCGAAAAAGCCGATCCGGACTTTATGGCGGAGCGTGAGGATGTTGTCAGCGACGAGTTTCGCCAAACTCAATATTGTCCCCCTGTCCACTGACGGTCTTCGCAACGATAAATGCCGAGCTGCCATAGCGCTCTATCTTAGGCCGCTGATGTGCATTCAGAGCATCCTCCACTGCCAGATCATGCAGACCGAACTCCTCCTGTACTTTATACATAAACGCAGGTTCAGGCTGCCAGAGCCCCAGCCATATAAACGCATTGGTGTCCTGGATGTCTTCGCTGATATCCTAAATATCTACGGTTTCGGCAGGGTGGCCTGAACGGTAGACCATACAGTTAACAATCATTTAATGACAATCCCTTAAGCATGATGATAAGAAACTTAACTATTTCCATTAAATTTCCGAATTTTTAAGCACGAATCTCCGCTCCCCGCCCAAAGCATCTCTTAAAATCCCCGCAGAATCTTTCCTCTTACCACTACTCTTATCTGTCATTTTTTTTCTTACCTTTCCGGCACGGTGCCCATGACGAATCCGACTTTTGATGGTTTTCGGATCGTCAAAAAGGACAAGAGAGATTGGTGCAGATAAATCACCAATTAATGAAAATTACTTCGGATAACGCATTATTGCTCAGCACGAAACTAAAATGACTTTATGCGTCATGAAATCAAAAAAGGTGTGTTTTGCTGTATGGACGAACCACGGGGCTGGGGATTGGGGTCAGCCGGTAAGGAAGTTGTCACGGTTCTGTTTTCTGTGACAGGGTCTTTCGTTTTTTCTTCAGGTACATCACTTCGTCACATTTGCAGATCATCTCCGCCAGTGTCACATACTGGTCTGCATTATTGATCAGTTCGCCAAAAGAATAATTGATGTTGTAGGGCTTACCCGAGGTGTCATTGTAATGATCCAGACTAGCGTTCAGCGACTGCAGAAAAGAGCCGGTATTCCCGTTTCGCCGGATCAGGGCGGCAAACTCATCTCCGCCGAGGCGGCCTGCAATTTCGCCAGGTTCGAGGTGCTGATGTAAAAAGCCAGCGAAGACCTTAAGCACCTCGTCTCCCTCAGCGTGTCCCCAGAGATCGTTAACCGGTTTGAACTTGTCCAGACCGAAATAGATAAGGCTGAACGATGCATCCTGCTGGTTAATCGTGCGGAAAAGTTTTTCGCCCGCACGATAGAACCCGCGACGGTTAAGAATGCCCGTCAGGCTGTCCGTCATGGCCATGCTTATGGCCTCGAGTTCGTCTTCCACAATGCAGGCAGGTCCCGGAGGGACGCAATGTCCTCATCCGTGAAGGCGCGGGGAGATGTGTGGATCAGGCACAGTGTACCGGCCACTGAGCCGTCAGGGAGGCTCACCGGCTGGCCTGCATAGAAACGGATATGTGGCTCACCGGTGACCAGAGGATTGTCATGGAAACGCGGGTCAGCAGCGGCATCTTGAATGATGAAAGGACCCTTGTGCAGAATGGCATGTCCGCAAAATGAAATATTACGCGGGGTTTCGCGGACGCCGACGCCCTGGCATGCGAGCAGCCACTGACGCTCGCGATCCAGCAGGCTAATCAGGGCCACCGGCACCTGAAAGGCTTTACGGGCCAGTCGCGTCAGGCGCTCAAAGCGTTCATCGTCACGTGTATCCAGAAGGCCGGTAATATACAGGGACTTCAGACGCTGTTCTTCATTTTCCGGAATGCCGGGTGTCTGCATGTACGTTCTGCCTGAATAAAAGTCAAAGGAAAAGGAGCTTCTGAATGAGTATAGCTCAAAGGTGTTAACCTGCCCTTAACCGCCAAGGTTCATTGAGGATATATTCAAAAGTTGGAGTCTATGGTGCTTTTTCATAAGAAAACCAAAAGTTAGCAAGCAGATTGGACTGACCCCGCCCCGGTAGACGATCCTGCCCTATAGTGGACTGAGGTAAGCATATCCACTCTGTTAAGGTAATCTAATTCAGTAAACCACTACACTATTCAGTTTGAGGACTTTCTGTGTCACGGTTGACTAGGTGCAGAGGTGCATATCGCGGATTTTGCGGCGGGAGTGGGCCCTACAGGCGGCTTCCGTTATCCGACCAGTACGGTACACCTCATTGAAACCGGCCTTTGTATCGGCCTGCAGAACGCCGCTGAAGCCAGCAAGATGGAGCTGCGTGTGTAGGCCTTTTCAGTCCAACAACAATCGAACTACGCGACCGGTGCAAGCTATAACCTTGCGTTGTGGTCATCATCTTGATGACTTTAATAAAATCGAGTTACATCCTCCATTTTAGAATGGGCAATTGAATATTCATGAGGTGTTATTCGGGTTCTCTCTCTTGCTATATTCGCAGCTCTCTTGTCGCATTGTGAGAAATCCATAGGATTCATTCCCTCTGTTATTTCACAGCCACCTCGATAATGAAAGTTAAAGGTTTTAGGAATAATCCCGGAGTAAAAGCGGCTTGAATATTCAGCTATACCTCCGTGTTTTTTTATGAAATTAACAATTTCATATCCAATATAGCTACTAGGCGTAGAGCACCGTAGGTAACTTTGCTTTCCATCTCCGCCAAAAACTGTAGCTTTAAGTCCCTTAATATTAATACCTTTTGCTTCCAAGGCACCTTTAATATCCATCAAATTTTTTTGTAAACCCAATGCTGAATCAAAATGCGCGCACAGAATATAATCTTGTTTCTCTGATAAAGCATAAAGTCCTAGGCAGGATTGTACTGCAGGCATTGACAGATTAAGCCCAGCTGTTTGAAAAATCCCATACTGCCCCTGAAATATAACAACCCTCATGTAAGTAAATACCTTCTTTGTTGATAAAACATGATGATAAACAATACAATAGCGTAAGTTATTAAAATCGATTTATTTTAGAGGCCAAATTTCCTTAGAGGTCATAGCATCTCTAAGCTTGTTAAACGTAAAAAATCATAATGCTATCGGTCAATACGGACAGGTGTAATTACCATCCTGCGCCTGCTTCCAGGGATAAAATCAAGCGACGCTGTCGGTGCTCTTTAAGGTGAGTGCTTCCGGTAAATATCGTTGAGCACGACCAGCATTACGTCTAAAAATATAATAAATATTGGCTTTAAATAAATATAGATAACAGTATATTATTTTTACAATGTTTTTCGCTCGTTCCACGCATCTGTAAACTTCACGTTACCGTCTACGTAGTGCCAGGTGATTTTTTCGTAATTTAGACTGACGTGTTCCACATGGTTAAGCTGTGAACTTGAAAGTTTCGTGTTAGGAATAGAAGTATTTACACTCGTAACCTTCACTTTTTCAAGAAGGATTATGTAATAACATACCTCTTGCCCCGCATCGTTAATTTTATAAAAACGGACTTCGGCGGATTGCAAAGTCTGTCCAGTAACTGCTGCGCGGTTAAGATAGGGCGAAGAGCGATCAATTTCCTTTTCAAGCATCATCGATGAATGCTGACGTGTGCCAGTGATTTTACCGTTCGCCCAGTCCACTGGCAGTGTCAAGCCATGGGATAACCCGATAATTTCAATACTACCTTCTCGATTCTGAACATCAACAGAGCCCTTGATGTCCGTACCACCATCATCTTTGATCCACATATTCGCAGGTATTGGCATTTTCAATTTTCCTCAGGTTGCTAGTTAATACTTTTAGAGATTGGATGTTTTTTTCTCGGAGATTAAATATCTTCCCACCTCAATCTGGTATGATGTATTGATATCATGTTTTAGGCAGATGAGATGCCGTTTAGGTCGAAGTTTTACATCAAAATTTAAATAATGTGAGGGTTGCATATTGAGCTCTTCAGATTATACTGCGGGCCCAGCAAACACTACCAGATGGCATCCATATCCCAATCGAAGCGACGAGTCTCTAATTCTTCCTGCTCAAGTTGTTTGCAACAAGTGTTCCGGTAAAATATCCGCATGCCCTCGGGTCTGATAGAGACAGACACCTTCACAGTAAGTGTTCAGACGTTGTGGCAGGATGATATGGATTTGCCATGTAACGCTCTGGTTGTCGACTCCAAGACTCGCTACCGAACATCGTTTTGCTTGTAATAGGGACCAAAGCACATGCTATCGGGTTGGTAGATTTTGGATTTTTTGCTGAAAGACCGCACCTCGGACGCTTAGAAAATAAATCTGTCAGTTCACCTTGTCTGTGAGTGAGCATGATAATTCAGGGATGAAAAACGTCATAAAACGCCCGCAACAGTTGCGACAGACGCTCCCGGTCATAATTAGCGAAGTAAAGAGCGCAGCCTGCCGCATTCATCAGCACACCTGTTGTGTTAGCCAGTGCCTCACCAAAATGCCCTCTATTAAGAGCGTCTAACGTATCGCGGGTAAATACGGCACTTTCTCGAAGAGATGAGCTAGCCTCTGTTCGCATACCGCCATGGTCCTGACGGACGTTGTCAGCAATAGTGCTGAGAGAACGTGAACTGAGGCCAATACCGAACTGTTTCAGCGTCTGATTGATGCAGCCTACTGCCGGGATGTAAACCGAACCAGGCGTATAATGGTTGCTTACCACTGATTCCAACTCATCGCGACGGGCAAGCCTTGGATTATCAAATACAGGCATTGTTCACTCCATAATTAACATATGATCAGCAGGGGTTACATAGCTAAGTACCTGTCAGGCAGTCTCACGTTCATTCCAGGAATCTGAATGAATGATGTTGCCATCTTTGTAATGCCAAGTGATTTTTTCGTAGCTCAACTGAATACTCTCCATATGGTTGAATTTCTCCGTCGCGGGATTTTTGACGTTATGCATCACAGGTGCAACACATACAACCTTCACGTTTTCCAGTTTTGTGTTGAAATATTCCTCTTCCTGCCCGGCATTATTAATGCGATACCACTTAAATTCAGCAGAGTTCAGTGTCTGCCCTGTTGTCACTGCCTTATACAGGTACGGAGAAGACGAATCGTATTCCTTCACAAACACCACGGGAGTGTGAATGCGAGTACCGGTCAAGTTACCGTAATTATTACTTGTCGGAATGGTTAGAGAGTGTACAAACTCAATAGCTTCGATACTACCCTCTCGATTCTGCACATCAACAGAACCTCTGATGTCCGCTCCACAATCATCTTTTAACCATAAATAAGCTGGAATTGCCATGTGAAAAACTCCTTTACTCGTCGAGTTTAGTACTTATCTCTAGTGATAACAGCGAGATTAACGTCCAGTGCAATACATTCATTCGTCCGCAAAATCTGACCAATTTCGATACGGCGGTAGAGCAAACGCCTGTTCGGCACCTTATTAATTGTGAACAGAAGGCCTGCGCCACAGCACTGGGAAGAATTAAACATACTATCCCCTATTTTATAATGTAATGAAATGTTCAATGCCAGTCAGGAATTAATAATATAGCACCTACAACTAATGCTATAAACCAAAAAGACGGAATATAAAATCGAGCGCATTCCATTCTCTAGCATGCCGACACTGTATTGTTAGAAGCTTGTCTTTTTCAGACGAAGCCGAATAGCAAGAGTTTAGAAAACTTTTACTATGGAACGGAAACAAATATATGTAACAATGTTTTGCTGGAGAGGTTGTTGATAAACACAGATCAACTCTTTTAGATAAAAAAATCGCATGTGTAATTTCTCCAATCCCCACGAGATAAGGGTTTATAAGAGGTGATAAATGAAATCCAGGAATGGTTTTGTGCAAAAAACAATCAATCACACGAAACGTCTGAATTTTTTTAAGCCAAATGAGATACGCAATGCGATTTAACACGTGAATACAGCTGATATATTAACAAATTCTCTTTTTATCATTGATTAGTTGCGGTAAAAAACGGGAGAACAGCGTCATGCAACTGAAACCGATTAAAGTTGTACGCGGCTATAAAGCGCCACCTCGTATCACTGTCAGGCCTTCAGGAGTAGCTGCTAATGGCGTGCAGCGGCAGTTTACCGTTGTCTGGGCCAATCAGGTCTGTTTCATCAATATTAATTATAATGCATCCAGAGTTAAGGGCGAGTGTCGAGGCTCAAATGAACCACTAGTCTTTCTGGTATATTGAATCGGTAATTCATGACGAGAAGCCCAACATTCCCACTGGGTGTGGTGGTGGAGAACCTGAGCGGTAATAACCTACAGCATACCCGCAGGGTGATGTAACAACGGGGATTAAGGCGAGACCATTAAGCCGAGACGATCCTCAAGATTGAGTGCCGAAAGGCTGAAGAACATGAACACGTTAAAACGCCTGTGTGGGTTCAAAATGTCACCACGGCATATTTGGTCTGACAGGCCGTGCAGAAGACACCAACATTGATAGATATGCAATGTTAATCGAAAGTGTTTTGATATGTAAGCAGAACAACGGGACAACAAGCCCTATCACGGGCACGTTGCTGACTTCTTCCAACTTGATGCTAGCAAAGACAAAGATTGTGATGAGCAGCATGCTTAGAATATCTGAGTCTAGGTAGGTGAACGTGGGGAGGTCAGCGATGGATGGTAAGGGGGAATGGTTCCGATGACGCCCTGACTTACGGAGATTCCGTAGTAGTCCGCGATGGTGAAAGCCCATTAAATGGCGAAGGGAAGCAGTTTAAATGTGTTTACTGCGTGAGTTAACTAACGTAATGAGGTGAAGCCCTTTAATAATCAGTGAAAAGCTATGTAAGTTTGCCATATGGATACAGGGAGATTGGAGTTGCCCCCGCTAAAACGGACACGTTTAATTTATAGCAAGTAATGAACTTCTGTATTCCCTTGGTGACTGCATCTTCAGCCCTTTACGGGGATGTCAGTCATTATAGACTTCCATCCATTCCGCCATTTTTTCCATTACGATTACTGCATCCGGCAGGTCATTCATATACACGTAGTCACGCTTGAACGTTTTCACGAACGATTCTGCCATCCCATTGCTTTCCGGACTGCGCACTGGCGTCGTACACACGATGAACCCGAGTGAGGCAGCGAACGTTCTTGTTGCGTCCGCTATGCAGCAACTCCCGTTATCAGTCAGCCACTCAACGGCGTGCGGCAGGTAAATTGTATTTCCAAAGCGCTTTTCTGCACTCTCTGTCAGCAGACCCTGCACCATAACGCTGTATATCCAGCCTGTTGTCGCCGACCAACTGATAACTTCGCGATCACAGCAATCAAGGCTGAACACCACCCGCACGACTTCCTGATTCCAGCAGCGGATTTCGAAGCCATCTGAACACCAGCGCGTATCTGGATTCAATGTCACGACGTCGCCGGTATGACAGCGCTCTGGCTTTTTATGGCCTGATTTTGCCAGCAACAGGTTATTCGCCTGCATGATCCGGTAAATACGTTTGGGTTAACCCGCCAGTTTTGTTCCTTCAGCGCACGATTGAGGTGTGCAGTCACGCGACGATAGTCGTTCGTCACCCGCTCACTGCATATCTGGCGGATAAGTGGCAACAGTCGGGCGTCATCGTCTTTGTTGTAGCGGGCTGACCGGTACTGGCGTTTCTCCAGCAGCCGTTCATAAAGATTCGAACGCGATACCTGTAGTATTTCAGCTATTCGGATGAGGGGATATCGTCCGGAGGTAGCAATGGCATGCGCGATATCAACTTTTTTGCCTGTGCTATCTCAAGCACGTCCCGAAGGATTTCGGCTTCCATCGTTTTGCGCCCCAGCATCTGCTCAAGCTGTTTATTTTTTTTCTCCAGCGCTTTAACTTCAGAGATGCTGACCACCTTTTTGCCAGCGGCGATCGCTGATTTCCCCACCATCATTCATGAGCCGTTTCCACTTAAATAGAAGACTGGGTGTGATGCCATATTGCCGGGCAACGAGTGAAACGGTGTAGCCGGGCTGCATGGCGAGCGCAAAAAACAGGCTTTCTCTTCGGGAGTATAACGACGGCGCTTTTGCTCGCCAGTGATAACTTCGATTCTTTGCACAGGGCACTCCTTAAACATAGTTCTATGACTATCTCTTACTGGTGAAGTGTCTGGTTTAAACGGGGGCTATTACAGTGATGCAGTAACTTCGGTATTCATACATGTACATATAAATGCGGATTATGGCGTGCTTTTTAAATTCAGTTTTCTTCTAGTGCTAGAAGTATAGATTCATTAATAACGATGGGGATATAATATGTGTATTTATAGTAATCTCTAATACCGCCTATACTTTCTCTTCGTGATATATCATACCCTTCTTTTCGTATGGCACCAAATTGAAGAAAGATAAGATCGTATATGTTTTTCACCATGGGAAAAGTATCTTGTAATTTCCCCACCCAAGAGAAACAAAGGTAATCTCCTTTTAAAGACAAATCACTTCCGACAGGCAGTTTATATTTGTCATTCAAAATGCATGGAGTTATTGTTATCTCATAAGAAGTTTTGTCATATGCTTTGAATTTGACACATGTCCATAGTTCATCTTGGTTAATACTATATTCCTTACAAAACTGGCTTTTAACAGCCTCGATTAATTCAAAATGACTTTTCATGATGTCATCAATAGAGCGAGTAAAAACAAAGCGCATGCCTTTGGCATGGGTGTTATGGTCAAACAAGCTAACAAAGGAACATGATAAATATTTTTTTGCAATTTTAATTTGAGGTTTAAAGCCGCCGATTAATTTTCTTTCATCAGTGTGATTAACACAAGACTGGATATTTCCAGTTAATTTTAGAAAATGCCTCTTAAAGTTATGGCTGTCTTTTATATTATATTTATGGCATATTTCTGTATATGTGCCAGTGGTGTATTTCAGCTCAATATAGATTCTGTAAGCTCGAATGATTTTTATATATTCAGAAGGGCGTTTTTTTGTGTAATCAACAAAAAGACGAGTTAAATGTCTTTTGCTATAACCAGAAATCTTTTGTAACTCCATCACGGTAATAATATTAGGTGATTTATTTCCGATGTAGCTTAAAAGCTTATAAATAACTGAGAAAGAGAAATTTTTTTCATTCTTTAACATGTTATCACACCTAATTAATTATGTCAGCACAAAGTAATATACAATAATTATTGTCTGTTGACAATTTCAATACGTATGCTTTTGATGATTGTATTTATATGGGTATCTAAACTGAATCGCCACGGGTTTAACAGACACCTATGAGTCATTTATGGACTGACCCCACGACAATAGACATTTCCTGTCCTCACGAAAAGGCCTGTTCAAAGGCCTCCGGACTGACGCCGCCGAGGTGTCTGTGACGCCGGGCCCGGTTGTGGAAGACTTCAATGTAATCGAAGATATCGGCCCGGGCCAGATCCCGGGTTTTATAGGTACGTATTCTAATCCGTTCTTTTTTTAGCGAACTCAAGAACGATTCGGTCACTGCATTATCCCAGCAGTTGCCACGCCGGCTCATGCTCGGTGCCAGGTTATTGGCTCAACAGAACCGTTGCCAGTCGTCACTGCCGTACTGGCTGCCCTGGACGCCCTTCTAAGAGTCAAGTCATTATTTGGGTACTGTTGATCTGCCGATTTTGATTTCGCAGCAGCGTATAGACTTCACGTGAGATACAGCGCTTGAGGCAACGCAGTGCTTCCATTTTAGAATGACATTCTGCTACCCGCTTTGCCACATATTCCTGTGTTCTCGCGTCTGTCCGTAATCGACCGATCGCGATAATATGCAGGGCACAATTGGCTGCGCGATCACCGCCACGATTAAGTCGGTGCCGGTTCGTTTTTCCGGAAGATACCGGGACAGGGCTTACGCCACACAGCGCCGCAAAGCCGGACTCAGAGTTCAGACGCTGAGGATTATCACCTGCAGTGATCAACAGCTGCGAAGCGCATTCATATCCCACCGCTTTACGTTTGATAAGCTCAGGTGCCAGCTCATCGGCTATTGACGTTATCATGACGTCCAGATCGGCTATTTCGTCATGGAGCTCAAGATATCTGCGGGCCAGCGATTTCAGGGAGTTATCTGATCTACTGAGTGCAGATAAAGGCGTTGGGGCTGCGACTGTTGCTGTATTGCTGGCTGAAGTTCCTGGGCTTGGTTCGCTCTCTCGACGTGAAATTAGCGCTCTTATTGGAGTTGCTCCAGTAAACAGGGATTCCAGTACGATGCGCGGTCGCCGAACAGTATTCGGAGGGCGAGCTTCCGTCCGTACAGCTCTCTATATGTCAGCTCTGGTTGGGATGAGGCACAACCCGGTAATTAAAGAGTTCTATACACGCCTGGTTGCCGCACGAAAGCCCAAAAAAGTTGCACTGACGGCGTGCATCAGAAAATTACTGACCATCTTGAACGCAATGCTGAAAAAGAATGAAGCATGGGATCCGATGTATCACCAGCATGCTTCGTAGTCGCGCCCGAAAGACAGTTGCTATGCTCAAACTATAGGGCAGGATCGTCTACGGGGGCGGGGTCAGTCCAACAACGGCTCAGAAGTGCCTAGATTATCCGTGGCGATTCAAACTTAACAAAATCACAGCATGTTAACAGATTGTTTCTGGTTTAGAAGAGGGAGACATTACATGCTACGGCCTGCATGGATGTCTATACTATTAGATACACATTTTTTGTTGTTCATTTTAAAAAAAGTTAAAGTTGAGTTGTACATTCATTATGTATATTTTGAGAATAAGTTTTTTAACTTTTAGTCTTCTGTCCTTGTCTTTATTAGTTGAAAGAAGAGCAAAAACTCTAGCGTTAACAAACCAAGATTCAGTCTTGGAGTCTGACACTTTTGTTTATAATGATGTTGATATAGATAATAATTCAACACTCAACGTCATATGTGGTGATGTGATTTTCTCCTTTACGGCTGCGGGGTAGGTTACGGGGCAGGCATTGTAAACATCGAAGAAGGAGGTATGACTTATTCAGGTGGGATTATCGGAGTCGACGGAGGACGTGCGCATGTCTTCATATCAAGTGAAGATAGTATATGGAATGCATCTCAATATTTTATGATTGCTCCCGATGAAACATCTTTTGCTGAGCTAGATATTGTTGATGGGGGTAGCCTAATTGCGCCAACAGTGAATGCAGGCACTGGAACTACAATTATTAACATTGGAAGTTTTGAAACAACTACCCTTGGGTATTTGATAATCGATAAAGTTATTTTATGGTCACATAAATTATGAGCATAGCGATAATAACTATACTGTTGATTATGGTTTTTCTGGTTCTGGTAACAAGTTTCTTACCGGAGGCATAACCTTTTTTCTGGGGAAACACTCTTAGTGATTATACCGTTGTAGACAAAGCAACGTTTAGAGCGCTAGACGTAAATGTAATGAGGGCATCATCTGAACACTTTATTTCTTCCAACGGTCTGATTGATTTGAATGGTTTCAGTCAAATCACAGGGGCAATAAATAATTCGGGTATAATTTATTTTAACGAAAGTGGCTCAACAGCTGGTACAACCTTAACCGTGAATGGTGACTATCATGGCCAGAATGGAAATCTCGTTTTCAACAGTGCTCTTGAGGGCGACGATTCGTTATCTGATACACTTCATATCACTGGAAATACAGATGGGGTTTCAAATGTACAAGTGCATAATTTAGGAGTTAATGGGGTGCAAATACATGTATTCGTTACGAATTCTAGTTTAGATATACAATCTAAGATGTTTCATAATTTTAGTGTGTAACCTCCCGGCAACATTTCTTTCAACATTGAATGTAATTTACAGTTATTTTAATACTATGAACAATATATCAATAATGAGTGACTGCACCTATATAAATATCGTTTCAGATCACTTGCTGCGATTTCTCGTAGATGATTTTCAAAACCACAGTGATAAATCAATTTGCATATTCTTTTTAGTCGGGGAGTTGAATGAAATTAGTCAAATTCATGATTTATTATATAATGAAGAAAATTACTTCTTGCTATTCACTACAGAAAAGAATTTGCGATTTATGGCTTCTTTGAAGCTCTCGAAAAATATTTCTTTTTTTAATTTAAATCTTCAGCTCACGCAAGTTTATAAAAAAATAAAGCAGTGTTTGAATAATATTATTGATAATGAAGAAAATTTTTATAAAAAAAAGTCTAAATTAAACCTTACAAAAATGGAACGCGATGTGGTTCTTCTTTATGTTAGTGGCGTGCCCATTTATAATATCGCGAAAAAGAAAAGCCATTCCACTAAAACAACATACTCACAAATAAGCTCTTCTATAAGTAAATTAGGGCTTCGAACTAGAGTTGAACTTTTCAAAAAATCAAAAATTATAAAACAATGTTCAGATGAAGGTTTTTTTTGATTCCTAGATTACTAAATTGTAATCATTTGCAAATAATCACTATAAGCTTAGGCAAATGTTGCGTACTGCTCTGGCTTGATTGATAATTATTTTTTTGGTATGTAACATCGCTACGCCTACCCTTAAGGAGCTTGAAAGCAATGATTATGGTTACGAAAGAAATCACTAACAATTTGATAAAATCTATTTTTTCGTATAGATGTAAAATCAGAAGATTATGACGTTTATTTTATTAAAATAATTAGCTTGATGATGTAATATCTATTTGGATTGTATAAAAACACAGACAAATTTTCAAGACGTTGTGTTTGGCTCATGGCCTGCCGGGCTTGCCCGGCTTTTTTTTATTACTGATACAAAGCTCCATAGGTTAACCATTGGCGAGAAAGGAGGGCATGAACATCCCCCCAGTATTAGTTACAACTATCCGTTAGTAATGTAGGTTTGTTTACCTTCACATTTTCCAATTCTCCACCGTGCTGAAAACTCTAATGGCGTCTGATAATCCAGTGCCGAATGTGGCCGACACTCGATATAATCCTGTCGCCAGTCGTCAATGATTTTCCTGCCGTGAACGATCTCGCTGTACCAGTGTTCATTCAGACATTTATCGCGAAATCGTCCGGTAAAGCTCTCAATAAATTCGTTCTGCGTTGGTTTACCCCGCTGGATTAACTGTAACTCAACACCATGCTCAGAGGCCCATAGATCCTGTGCGCAGCAGGTGAACTCCGGCCCCTGGTCCGTTCTTATCGTGGTCGGATAGCCTCGAAACAGTGCAATACTGTCCAGAATACGTGTTACCTGAACGCCTGAAGTTTCTAATGCGGTGATAATTCTCAGGCACTTCTTTATAACGTCGTCCACATAGGTCAGGCACTTGATCCTGCCACCATTGGTCAGCGTCATGACTAAATTCATTGACCTGGTCAGAGGTGGTGTCGGAAATGGCGTACTTATGGCAGAGCTAGCAGGCATAAACCCCGGCTTCAGCCTCGCGGAGGATACTGATGATCTGTTCGGAGGAAAAACGTTTCATCATGGGGATGTCCTCATGTGGATTATGAAGACATTACTAACATCGGCGTTGCCGCCGCAGCCTGTAACTCAGTATTTACGAATCGCAGCTCTACGCATGGTGCAGTAAAATTAATAATACAACATCAAAACCATTGCTGCCAACCTGCGCCATCAGGAACTGCGGCAAAAGCCAGACGGTAGTTCAGTCAGGTCAGCTACCTGGTCTTTCTGCCCTGCACCGTAAAGCGTCACGTCGCCCATCCTCACGCCTGCTTCTTCACTGTTGTGTATCCAGTTTGCGGCCAGATAAGGTTTCCAGACACTGTCCTTGCCCGAGCGGTGCTCCATAAAGCCCTTCACGCCCACCCGGCTCTGTACGTTGTTATCCCCCCTACCTGAAACTCGAGTCCCGTTTGTTTCACGATGTTCATCCATCTTAACATCGTTCCACACAATCTGAGCCTGAGGCTGAACAAAGAACGTATTCTGCTCCGTTCCCCCAGTCAGGAACGGTATACCCCCCTTCCAGCGAAACCTGCAGCCCGCCGGAATCATATTTCTCAGCGGGCAATCCCTTTTCCTGCACTTCATTGCTGAACCAGGCATACTGCACCCAGCTGTCAAGGTAAGCCCCGATTTTCTGGTCAGCATTATGATACCAGGTGCCATAGACCCCCGCACTGTAGCCGCTGACGCTGCCCTCAGACCGGTAATCTGTCAGGGATGAGGTGGTTGTGCTGTGGCTGCTGCCGTATCCCGCCATCAATCCGGTACGCCACCTGTCCGTACCCGTGAACGAGCCGCTGAGGACAGCCCCGCCCAGCTGTACCGCATAACGGTTCTCACGGGTATCGAGCTGCTCAGTAGCTTGTTTGCTGTCCAGGTGGCGGCCTTCTGTACGTAATCACATACTGGTTATCTTCTCTTCGCCCGTCAGCATATCGGTATATGCCTGCATACCATCGCGGTCTTCAAGGCGTGTAATGAGCATTTCACGGGCAGCAGCAAGGTTAGTGATATAACTGCCCGAACCCGGACGGACTTAGTGGGTGCCCGCCCAGGTTGTTGACCTGAACGTAGCTGTTGCCTGCCGCATTTCCCTTGACGTGCAGCCTGTCAGAGAGTGAGTTATCCCCCTCCAGAACCGAGTTGAACACCAGCGTCCCGCCATCACCGATATACTCATTCATCGTGAGGGGGGGCCCGACAGAAGACTGATGCTGATTAAAGAATACCGTACCGCCGTTAACCAGAGAATACACGGTCTGGTTATACCCGCTGAGATCAAGCGCCCCTCCGGTATGCACGGCGTAGCTGGACTTGTCACTGAATGCCCCTTCAGCCCCTGCCGCCAGGGTACCGCCCTGAACGGAGGTGGTTCCGTAATAGGTATTGTTTCCGGCCAGAGTGGTGTAGCCATGCAGGACATTAATGTTCCCGTAGCCGGTTACCGAGGAGACGAAGACGTAGTCTGCGTCCGTATGATTGAAGTTAATTTCACCCTGTTGTAGGGTATCGGTGTAAAGCGCGATGCGGTCAGCCTCCATCTTCCCGGCCCCGGTGGCTTCCTGACTGGCGGCCCTCCCGATATTAAGGGTGCCATTAATGAGGTGAATAACCGCGGCGTTCAGTATGCCGTGGTTACTGGCTGTGACCGTGCTGGTAGCACCATAAAAAGTGCCGACACTTATATAGTCCGCAGAGACGGACGCCCCGTTATCAACCGTCATGGTGCCGGTGGCGGTCGCGCCATCGCTATCGCCATAGCCGACATATATATCGTAGTTTGCAGAGACACTCCCCGGTTCAGGCTCTGATGCGCCCGCGCCGTTAATGGTCAGAGAAGCACCTCCAGGTGAACTGCTAACGAAAATGTCATCATTCCAGTTTTTCGCCCACCGTTAACTGGAGCTCCTCCTCCGGCCGGATTACTGTCAGGTCGGCCGCTCCGGCAGGGAAGGAAAAGCCGATGGTCAGCGATACAGCCAGAGGGGATAAATTAAAGCGCTGACTCTTTCCTGACTCAGAGACAGGCATTGAAGTAATTGAATTGAACACAGGTAGTTTACCAGTTAAACAGTTTTTGCCTGATGCACGCATGGTTAAAATCTGCCTGAACAGGTCGGCCCAGTGGGAGCGAAGCTACAAAATGCGACATTTGCGTGAAGACTTACCCGGCAGCTTTTGCCACCGGGTTTAAACACATGGATTGTGGTTGCGACATTACCGTTTCGCAGATGTGGGGATCAGTCCCCGACCCGGAAGAGTCTGACAGGCTGCTCCTGCAGATGGAGGGGCAGTTTCAGGATATTTATCGTCAGGCGTAATATACACTTGGGTTGTGGCCACATACCCGTCACTGAAGATAGCCTCAATGTAAGTGGCCTGCCATCCGCTGTCGGGGACCGTCAGCGGAATGCTGAGTGTATCACCGCCGCCACTCAGACTGACGGGAACTGAGTTGTATCTGACATCGCACGCATAGCGAAAATCCCTTGCTGTCGGGTTCCTGGCTGTCCACTGTAAAACGGTTGCCGGCTTCTCTGAGAAGCTTACCGCCAGCTCTTTTTTCCCCTCCCCGCTGTTTTGTACTTTTTCCATAATTTCAGGGAGCTTTTGCTTCTCCTGAAAACGGTTAACAAAGCTTATAAGCGACTGCTCCGCAACGGACAGAATTCCGTTATGTGAGGAGTTAGGTACAACCCGCAGGGACTTGGAACCGGGTAACTGGTCATAATAAAAATGACTGTTGTCAGGCACATAGAAATCATCACCGCTGGCATTAATAATATATTTATCAATTTTCAGGCGATCCCCCATATCGGTATTCAGATAAGTCAGAGGGTCTTCAAGCGTCATCAGGCTTGCAAATTCATCCGTACCAATCTGCTGGTCAACGCCCTGTTTATAATAGGGATAAAAGGCTACCGGCCAGTTTTTTCCATATGACTGATACATGTGTTCAAGAGACTTTTTAGTATCCAGCAGGTCCATAACGAAAGGAACAACGGCATCGACGTCCGGGTCCGACAGCGCTGTCAGCCACGCGGCCCAGCCACGTTTGGAGGCGCCGGCGACAATAAATTTAGTTATTTTCTGCTGTGCCAGTTCTTTCTTCGCCAGCCTGAACGCCTGCGATACCGACGCTGCCATAGGGATATGAAGGGACGCGTTCTGGTATTTCTGAGTATCGCCGATAAACAGTTTCCAGGTATATGCCACACTGTCATCTTCAGCCAGCGGTGTTGTTACTCCCTGATAACTCAGTACCTGATTAGGAACGTTACTGACTGAGATCACCACAGTTCGTGTGGCAACCGCAATACGTGTAAGTTCTTCCTCGCTGAAGTTTGTGGGCGCCACAGGACTGCCCGAGCCATTGCTGTTGCTGCCGTTATTGATAACAACAAGCGCATTATTTTCTCTGGCGGAATCAGGAATATAGATATCCACCCCGTTCTGCCAGCGTTCCGGAGAGACGACGCCTTGCGGGGACCACGCCTGTGAATTCAGGTTATACCTCTGCAGCATAACCCCGGGGAGTTGTTTTTTTTCCAGGAGAGAATAATCGAGAGGAAGTGCCGCAAGTGACATCCGGTAATCAGAAATGACATGCGTCAGATTTGTGGTTTTATACTTTTCTCCGGGAGAAGACAACGCCAGACAGGCAGGCGAGATAAACAGCATCGCCATATATAATACTTTGATTTTCATCATTTAACTCCTTTTAAAGTGGGAACAAAAACTCATTCATTACAGGCTGACAACTATCATGGTCTTCAGCCTTATTGCTGCATATTAACTTCCGGCCTTATCCCGCAAACGAATAACAGTCTGCCGCGAGGTGCCAAATTCTCTGGCAATAGCACTAATACTTGCTCCAGCTTTAAGACGTTCCAGCACCACCTGTTGCTGTTCCCCATTGAGTGACGAAGGACGCCCGAAGCGTTTTCCCGAAGCCCTGGCACGCGCAATACCTGAATGTGTGCGCTCAATCAACAGGTCCTTCTCAAACTCAGCGACAGCCGAGATCACCTGCATGGTCATTTTCCCCGCCGGACTGGTCAGATCCACGCCACCCAGCGCCAGGCAGTGAACCCTGATATCCGATGTCGCCAGTTGTTCCACCGTTTTCCTGACGTCCATAGCGTTTCGTCCAAGACGATCCAGTTTGGTGACAATCAGCACGTCACCATTTTCCATTCTGTCGAGCAGGCGGGTAAATCCAGGCCGCTCACTGGCGGCAACGGAACCACTGATGTGCTCCTCGATCAGCCGCTGGGATTTGACGGCAAACCCGGCTGCTTCAATTTCCCTGCGCTGGTTTTCCGTGTTCTGCTCCAGTGTGGAAACACGGCAGTAGGCAAAAACGCGTGACATGACCAAATTTCCGTACGAAAAGGATGTACGAATCATAATGCATATCCGCAATTAATTTCACTTACTTTCGGACAGTATTGAGACCCGGTGTACGAAACCGGACGGTTATGGACACTTTCAGGCTGCCAGCGCCAGCCGTTGATCCATGTTCAGTTCGATACGACCATATGGATTAACATGGTTGTATATCAATGGCGTCAGACCACGCCAGTCTTCTTCTGTCATTCGCTGCTGCCAGACCGGCTCTGCGAGCACATTCTGGATCAACAAGGTATTGATATAGACCAGACTGATTTGCAACAGGTGCAGAGAGAGCATCGACAGCTCCTGATCCGCAGGCCGGTTGCTGGTGAATTCTCCCTGTTCGCCATAAAAAATAAAATTATTGGCGCTGTTCCAGTTTTCAACGACGTTGAGACCCGCATTAATTTCGCAACGCAGTGACTCATCGTGTAAATAACGGCAGAGGAAGATAGTCTTAATCGCTTTACCCAGCTCTGCGAGTGCCTTATAGGTTGGATGCTGAATGTTATTGCGGGTGAATCGTCGTAATATGGCCTCGGGTTCGGCGGTTCCGGTTTTAAGTGCCGCTGTATATTTGATTATCTCGTCATACTGTTGTGCAATAAGCTCCCAGTCGATCCCCCGGGTTAAAATTGGCGTCAGATGCGGGTACAACGAGGCATCCTGCTTTTCGCACACATACAGTTTCTGCCGGGCGATAGCTTTCAGGCGCGGCAACAAATCGAACCCCAACACATCACTGAACGCAAAGGCCACTTCACTTTGTCCGTGGCTGTCCACGTACTGGTGGTTGATTTCCATGTCAGTACAGTGACGCAGAACGCCTTCCATCATCGCGGCCACTTCCGATGAGGAACAGCGGCGCAATTGTGAATAAATACACGTGGAGTGCGTATCGACATGCCAGTAAATCATCACACCGCGCCCGCCATAGCGGGCATGCCATTCGGTCATCAGATTCTGATCATAAGCACCAAACTTTCGGGAGTCCGCAGCACAGGATGTCGTCGCGTTTCCCCAGATAGCGGGCTGACGAATACGGAAAATACCGTTCACAATATGTGAAATAGCCGAGCGTAAAGCATCTTTCTGAATAAACCGTCGTTTAACGTAGCGCAATTCATCATAGTTAACGCGGGGTTGCTGGCTGGCGATACGCTTCAGGCCTACATTGGTGCCGAGGCCAAACAGACATAACAACAGGCGGTGTTGTAATACCTCGGGCTCAAGAACTTCCCGACTGGCAGATGTGCGAAATAACGACGAGAAATGTTCCCGTAAATCCACCTCCTTGAGTATGTCTATCAACTCCAGATCGGCCCAGCGCTGGCCAATCTCCTGTTTCAGCGCTGCGGTGTTGGGGGGCTCTGCCTGCTTATCCAGCGGTGTCAGGTGGATGCGGTTTTTCCCCTGTTCCCTGATGCGAAGTCTGGGATTATCCGGCAGACCATTATTCAGCGTACCGAGCCAGTAACGCATCCTGTCCTGGATTTGGTTAATAAAGGTTGTCGCATCAGTAGGTGCCTGCAACAGGGAATAATAATATGCGCGATTGGTGACAAAATCGGCAGGGAGATCTTCTGCCGGATCACGATAACGATCAGCGCCGGTGACCCAGATTTCTTTGTTGCGCAGACTTTTGCGTAAGGCCCGTAACACACAGATTTCATAGTTGATACGATTAATACGCTCTTCACCGGACGGGCTCTGTACGATGACAACATCCCGCCATTTTTTCTGAATAATACCGTCAACAGGCACATCACCCACCACATAGAAATGCTGATTGCTGGTCCTGTTTTCCTTAATAATCTGGATGGCATCAATCACAGGGCGATACAGGGCGTTGCCGGACTGAAACTCAAGCCGGTCCAGTACCGGCATCAACATCCGACGATAGTGGCTACCGTAAGAAGAACGCATGGATTCATGTACTTCCTGTTCGGTATTTACCCCGAGTGATTTGAATTCATCGACCAGATTTTGCAGCATTTTCTGTGAGACAACGGGATAGACAACCTCCTTTATGACGCCGTCCGGCTGGTCAACAGTGGCCTCGGCCATGCGGAACAGCAGGCGCGCCTTGCCCCTTACTTTTTTAAACGCCGCAAACTGCTTTTTATCGACCTTTTTTTCAGCCCGGGTGCCGAGGTTATGGATTAGCACCATCAACATCTCAATCAGCGCATCGGTCAGTTGCTGGCGCCGACGCCAGCAAAACATAGCTACCATGCTGTAACGGATCGCGGAAGGGTGGCGACGAAGCTCCCTGATCGATTCACTTGCACACCGTTGTTGAAACTGCACGATGAATTTAGGGGATATGCCCTGAAAAATATTCGGCTGAAGCGCAACACCATCAAGGCATTTTAGCTGGGCGATGACGGAAAGAACATTCTCCAGACTGGGCCTTCCCGGGTCAGCTTTGAGGCCGCTGAATGTGACTTCGTTTATTCTGGCAGTGCCCGGTTCTTCGGCGGACAGTAAGTGATTGATGGCAACCTTACTGTCGAGTGAAAGTCGGGTAAATATGGTGTTTTGTTGCTTTGTTTCAAACTGGTGCACGGCTGAACGTATAATCCGATCCAGATGCTCGGCAGCGGGCCGTTCAATCTGCTGCTCCTGACACCAGTCAGTAGCAAGTTCGCTGCCGTGTACAGCCTGCGGGTTTAACGGGAGGATAAATTCGGTTAACCAGGTGCTGAGTCGTGCGATATCAGCTTTATTGGGGAGTCTGACACCCAGATAGCGACGAATATTTTGGCGGTGCCGCTGAGCCTGCCGTCCCTGTAGCGGATAGTTTTCAAGAGATACCGAAGTGCATCCGATCTGCTCAGCAATAGCATGCACAACACCTGAAGGGAAATCGTTTAATGACTCAGGGTAATGGCCCTGTACCTGTCGGAATTTTAGTTGAATGGCAAATCCCAGGCGCCCTGTATCGGTCATTCCCGGTAACAGGGAAAGCTCTTCAGCAAGCAAACGCCACTCGTCCCTGCCATCAAAAGTCTGTTCCGGTGACAACATCACAACTCCCTGAATCATCAATGATTAATCGCTATGCCAACCATTTCACAGGTGAGTGTTTTTTACTCAGATCCAGTTCAAAAAAGTCAGATGTCGCATTTTGCAGCTTCGCTCCCACCAGGCCAGGTCGTTATCCACACAAAAGGACCGCAGCCCTTCTGGGCTGCGGAATTTTCGGTTTTCTTTTCTCGTCGGGTCAGGGGGCGGCTGAAGAAGTTCAGCCTGCGATGAGTCATCCTGATGTCGGCATCTGACTCTTTGTTTTAGAATGCATAGCGAACTTTCAAAAAACCGCCTAAGTTACGGTAGTCATCGGTTCCCATATGGCCACTAGCCCCACCGCCTATACTGAGTTGTTTTGTCAGTTGACCCTCAACACCCAGTTTCAGCTCACCAATATTTTTCACACCAGAAGTAGATAGTTTAATATCGTCCATCTTAACTCCATACTCATTGGTGTTATGATGCCAATTCATGGTGACATAAGGTTTCCACATAACCTCAGAACTTTCTTTACCGGTTCGGATTTCCATCCCAGCTTTTAAACCCAACCGTGTATGAATGTTATCAGTCCCTTCACTTTTAACCACTGTTCCGTTGCCTTCGCGGAATTCTTCAGCTTTAACACCATTCCAGATGGCCTGCGCCTGTGGTTCGATGATATAATCCAAGTTCTTGTTACCTGATAATACAAATGCATAACCTGTTTCCACAGATGCCTGCAAACCATCAGAATCATATTTCTCTTCCAACAGACCTTCTCCCTGTACGCTATTACTGAACCACGCGTACTGAAGCCAAGTATCAATCCAGGCCCCCCTGCGGCGATCAGCATATTCAAACCATGTTCCGTACAGTCCCATGGTATAACCATCCGCGTTACCTTTTGACTGATAGCCAGTTATATCTGAACGGGTACTGCTGTGGCTGTTACCATAGCCCGCCATGACGCCCAGACGCCAGTTATCCTCTCCGGTAAAGGAACCATTGATAACATCACCGCCAATCTGAATAATATAGCGATTTTCATCGGTGAAGAGTTGATCACTGCTATCTTTGCTGTCCAGATGGCGCCCTTCCGAGCGTAGCCACATACTTGTCTGTTTTTTCTCACCCGTAGTCAAATCAGTGTAGAGGTGCTCACGACCACGGTCTTCCATTCGAGTGAAGAACATATCTGTGGCGGCTAAGTTGCTAATATAGCTTCCGGCTTCCGGGCGAGTAATATTAACGCCCGGAGTGACTGGTAAAGTTGGGTCAACTGGGTCAACTGGGTCAACTGGGTCAACTGGCAAAGGGCCAGGGATTACTGGTGGTATTACTGGATCCACACCGCCATTACTACTTGTCAGATACCAGCTATTACTATTACCACTGTTACCTCCCTGAACTAAGTGATAATCATAAGCACCTGCAACAATCCGACCGTTTTGGCGGAATTCCGTTCCTTCTGCAATGTTACCGTCGATAGTTATTAGTTTTATTCCCTCTACGGTCTGAGAACCACTACCACCCAAGTTATTAACGGTGACAAATGTTTCTCCATCAGCGCTACCAGTAACATGAAGTGTATCAGTAAGCGAATTATCGCTTTCAAGTACACTGTTGAATACCAGACTGCCACCATTACCATGATAATCACCATTTACAGTGAGCTCAGTTCCAGCCGAATCACCGGTCTCATTGAAATAGATAGTGCCAGAATTATTAATTGTGCCCGTTGTTTGGCTGAATCCATTTAAATCAAGAACCCCTGTAGTAAGTAAAGAATATTCAGAAGATGCGCTTGTTACGTTTTCGTTTTGGGCTACAAACATAGCATTATCAATTACTGTAATTCCAGTGATGGTATTTCCCCCGTAAAAATTAGAAGTGCCTCCGCTAAGATACATCGCTCCATCACCTGAGAAATTGGAGTGAATTTCATAATCATTAGAGTTGTGATTCAATATAAATCGGGAGCTTTCACCCCCGAGAATTATATTTTCAACATTTAAATAACCAGGTTCAACAGCGTCAGACTGCCCCCCTATAATTATATTGCTTTCACCATAGCCAGTAGTAATGTTGTTAGCGCTTATTTTTGCTCCATCTGAAAGTGTGATATTTCCGATGGAACCCTCATCTGGAGCGACCTGAATAGTAGGAGCAACCCATTCAGAGCCTTCTCCCCTAATATCTACATAGCCTTTTCCTCCACCTACTCCAACGATGGTAGTCGAATATAACTTACCTCCATTCGATATATTTAAAAAACCAGTTCCAAATCCACCACCAACAGCAGTTTGTATTGAGTTAACACGCCCCCCATCAATATTAAAAACTGCGTAATCAGGTATATCGCTATTGGCAGCAGCTACATATAACCCCCCCAAACCTACATTCACAGTGGAACCATTAGTTACATACATTTCAGCCGCTTGACCTAATTCTCCTTTTAAATTTAACTGCCCTGTACTTAATGTTGAATTTCCGTCCATAATTACAGAAGCGTTGTTACCTAACTCAACGAAACATTGCGCACAATTGGAGACACTTGCACCATTTGTAAGGTGTAGTGTAGATGGAGCTGAAAGGTCGCCTCTCAAAACAATATGACTAGTTGCTTCAACATTTGCATTATCAACTGTGAGAGAACCATTTCCATTTATTTGTATGCTAGAATAAATAGTTGTTCCTGAGTCGATTGTTTGTTCTTCATTGGTTAAAGTCAATGAATCAATAGCAAAAGTTGATTTTGAAATAAATATAAACAAAAGGGCTGGGGTTGAGTTTGATATTAATTTTCTCACTGGAAAAACCTAATGTATTGAAGATTATAAGGGTGATAAAAAAGGTATTGCTTACCTAGTTCAAAATACCACATCATAAATTCTAGTGATCCATAAATGTCACATTCACCAACCTAGATAACATTTAATTAACAACCTGCTTGTTTTGAGGTACCTGGTTTCAGTTGCCACATACTGACCCCTGATCCGGGTTACGGGATACCGAAGGTGGGGTTCTTTAATACGCCCGATCTGTATATACACTGTCTGTCGCAGAAATCCCCCCCTTATACCATCACTCTGAAGATTGTCATTGAAGGCCTTATGAACGAAGACTGGACTAAAGGATGGAAGCCAGCCACAAAATATTCAGCAAACAATACAGATAATTAATGTACCATCTTCACCCATTTAAATGAGTCTATAAATTGAGCAAAATTTAGAACTCTAATATGAAATCTTATTAGGAATTTTCTTGTCATGCTAAATATAATATTCATGCGGCCGATAATAAGAGTGTAAGAAAGGGGGCGGTGTGAACGATTTTCATAATTTAAGTATTTGTATTCAGAATAAGGATGTGGCAGGCGCATTGCGCGTGCTGCGTGATAAATCAGAATTTGCGGTGCGCAAGATTCTGGAGAAACTCAAGATCAGGGTCACATCGCAAACCGGCAGGGCATTCTGGCATTATGTTCAGGGCTGGCTGTTAACCGCGTGTCGCCAGGGGAGTATACAGCATGAACCATTCAGTACCCGACGTTCTTCCCAAAATCCGGAATGCCAGCCAGCTCAGTCCCGCTGCTCTCGATATGGTCAAGCTTCTCGCACTTCTGGCCATGATTATCGACCACACCAATACGGTGTTTCTGTCGCCAGCCTGGCCGATGATGTATGCGCTTGGCCGGATGGCCTTCCCCCTGTTCACGCTTATATGGGCGATGAACGTACAGCGCACCCCGGAACGACTGCAGAAGAGAGCCAGTCGCCTGTGGATCTGGGCAGTCATCACGCAGCCGGTGTTCAGCCTGGCATTCTGCCATCACCAGCCCTGGTGGGCCCTGAACATTCTGTTCGTGTTTACCGGCGTCACGCAGCTGCTTGCCCTGCAGTACCGGCACGGCCGGAAAGGAATGCTCGCCGGATATCTGCTCCTGGCCCTCATGATTTGGCCACTGCAGCCGGCAAGCTACGGGCTGGCAGGAATAACGCTGGCCATCAGTATGGCAACGGTTTCTGGCAGCGATACACTCGGAGTACAGCGGCTGGCAGCCATAACTGCCGTGCTGTCACTGATTTGTTTAAACGGGTTATCGCATCTCCTGGATATGCCTGCAGAAACATTATTACTGGCCACGCTGCCTACTCTGGCATTCCCCCTGGCAGTGGTTTCCTTCTGCAGGCAAATCTGTCCGGAGGGCCGCAGGCGTTTCATGCCGCGTAATTTCTTTTATTATGCTTACGCCGGTCACCTGGGGATTATTGGTCTGGTACAGTATACTTTCGCCTGATAAGGGAGGACGTGATGGCTATCAGTAAATCAAGCGCCACTTTGGCTTTAACCCCCCATTCCGCAATTTTAAGCGCCATTGCGGGACGTGGCGTGCCGGATACTTTCCTGAAGAAATCGGGCCTGGTCCAGTACCACAGCCGTTGTGCTTCGGGTTTCAGCCTCAGGCCATACGCGCCGTAGACTTCGCTGAAGAGTGTGACAGCCTTATACGTCCCCAGCCCCTGCTGCCGGCTGAAGCCCAGAAATTCAGCGATCTCCATCGAGCCGTCAGCGAATATTCCCTCCGTCTGCTTATCACCGAGGAGGTTGTGCGCGGCTTTCCGTGAAATCGTGTTAAAGCCATTTACGACAATCACCGCGCCGGCCACTACGACGTCGACAGCTGAAATGATGTAACCCACAATTTTATTCTTATCCCGGACAACCTTCACCTCGGCATAGAGTTTTGCATAGCCGGTTTTGAGCGATCGGGACTGCTCCAGCAGGCTGGTATTTTCAGCCCGTAAGGCCCGCAGACAGGCCATACAGTCATCAACCGTTTTCGCCCGGCGTGCGGCCTCAAACTGGGCCATGATGAATGCTCTGATCTCATCCACAAACTGAATCCGGATGAAACCATCCTGGAGATGCATAGCCGCCACCGTGTTGGCCGTATTCACCAGTTTCCTGGCCTCCAGGTTGATCATGGTTTCCGCCCAGACACGGGAATTCTGGCCGGGTAAAAGCAACGTGTCCATTTTATCGCCTCGCTTATCTGTTTCTGAAAGCATATTCCCGAAACGAGTTTTGACAACAAAAAAGGGCACGCTACCCTGCAGAACTCACTGATGCCGCATCGCGGCATGGAGGCGCCAGCTGAGGCCAGACAGGGAGAGAATGCCGACGGGCGCCGTGACCGGCGTAAGCCGCTGCGGTTTGAAAGGTTCTGCCTGTCCCATCCCTTACCCTGCAAAGCCATATCCGGTAACCGCCACGCCTGATGGTGATGTGCGCGGTCGGAGTGAGCCCGTCGAGGCCAGAGGCCGCTGACGGGCTGTATCTCCGCGTTAGCGCCGTGAGGCGCTTACGAGCGTGTACAGCGGGCTTGCCGCGACGCTAACTGCAGCTGCTCTGATTTCTAGTTACAACATCCCTCTTAAAGCGAGGGTGTTCCGGCCCTTCGGGCCGGGGCGGCGTCGGTTTAGCAGGGGTCAGGTAAGTATGCAGTGTTGGGTTTTGGCCAGAACGGGGCCCGGCGCTTGCGACGGGAGGTACTTTTGGTTTTTGTTCTGAGCGCGCGGCCGTGAGGCCGCTGCATGCGAAGGCATTTTACGTTATCCACAGAGTTGCCGAAGACAAAGATCTACTCTGGAATGTAATGAACAGAGAGATAAAAATGGTGAAGTAAGACTGTTTTGCGGAATGTCTTTTATTCATTTCCGGGTTACTTCACTTATTCGTTTGCGGATTTCTGTGTAAAAAAAAGAGACAGTGGCCATTGCGGACCATAACGACCGGCAGAACGTCATGATGATCGGAAGTAGAAAGGAGTAAAGGATGAAAAATGAGCAGAATGGCCGAAAAAAACCAGCACTAAAAGCCCCGGTTAGGGGACTGTAAACAGAAAGTCTGTTGTTTCGTCTGTGATTAGTCAGGTGGAGAAAGCGCCAGATCCAGCTGGTAAAGATGCTGGATGGCCAGAGCTTTCAGGCGCTCAGATGTGCACCAGTACGCTTCGTCAGGCGGCAGGGTGCGGTAAATCCATTCAGACATTGCATGGAGTCGTTCATCTGCCGGCAGCTTGATCAGATTGTTGGCACGTTTACGCTCCGCGCCTTTTTTGCGGCGGTAAACGAGTGCCTCCCGGCGCTTACGGCCGGACCAGCATTTCCGCGCGGAATGGGGCTGAACATCATCATGTTCGCTCATCACCCCTTCCCGGATCAGCTGCTCACGCTCGGCGCTCTGGCGGAGCTTCTTCTCCTGCTCTTTAAACAGCTTGTCCATATCGACGCCCAGCATCTGAAATCCCACGGGGGTGATATAGACATACGTTGGCAGCCAGGAGCGGGATTCACGATCCCAGGTGCGTTCTTCCGCAAGGCCAAGAACGCCAAACCGTACCTGTTCCTCAATAAGCCGTGAAAGGCGTGACACCGTCACCTCCGTTTCCGGAATGACATTGCCTTTGGCGTCCTTTGCACTGAGCTCTTTTGCCAGACGGGAGATACACATGCCGACAGTATGCTTGCCGGCATCACAGAAGCTGATGAGCACTGGCCAGAGCGCATCGAGCAGGCGCTGACGTTCCGGACGGAAGCCATATTTACGTCCAGCTTTACGGCGGCCGGCGACATAGAGAGGGTGACGAGAAACATGCATGCGCAGGCTGACCTGCCCGGTTTCTTTATCTTTTTTCACCAGGCGATTGTAGGCATGACCAAGCTGCCCGGAGAGCTTTTTATAATGCTCCGGGCGATACCAGGCCGGATTCTCACATTTGGCTTTTGTGGAATGCTTACCGCGTTTACGGCGGGTCAGTTTTTTGACCGGAGCAATGAGGAAATTACTCTGAGTTCCGGCCTCGACATCCTGCCAGAAACGTTTTAGCTCATCTGCCGGTAAAACTGACCAGTGAAGAGAAATCTGTTTGTCATTCACGGCGGCCTGTTCTTATGGCGGCCGGGTGTTGTGTTATGTGGTGCATGCGTTATAATCCTTCACAGGCAAATCGCCTGCTTTTGGACCCCCTGATATCTGTGTCTTCCGCCAAGTTGATGACAGTTATCGGGGGGTTTGTGCATTCAGACTCCGGGAAGTCCCGTTACCTGCTCCTGAACGTTTTACTGGACACGTCCTGTCCTTATTTGTTTCCGGAAGTCCGCATTTCTTCCGTAAACCATTTTTGTCACCCGCCTGCCTCACCACAAAGCAGTCAACCCGTCAGTTTGAGTTAGGTCACAAAAGTAATCTGAATCAACAATCTGTCCCACCACAAGACGATCGCTGACGATCAGAATACTACCTTCTCGTCAGTAATTTTTCCAGATGTTAGACCAGATTACTATCCATCATATGCGACTGATTACCCTTACGAGATTTTTACCGACTGCGTTCGCCGTTATCTCTGAGCGTTAGGTGTAATCAAGTGAGCCTACAGAGAGCTGAGACATTTGCATGCAGGGCATTTGAGTCATGAATTTATAAGGTGAAACTTTCGAACCATAACCGCAAAGATAAAAGTCTGTATAGCTTTTGCTATACATGAATCTTATGCTATGCTTGTAAAGCAATTACTATACAAGGAGAGCACTTATGAAATCTGATGTTCAGCTCAATCTTAGAGCCAAAGAGTCACAAAGAGCACTAATCGATGCTGCTGCAGAGATCCTCCATAAATCACGTACAGACTTCATTCTGGAAATGGCATGCCAGGCTGCAGAGAATGTGATCCTGGATCGGCGCGTTTTCAATTTTAACGATGAGCAGTATGCAGAATTTATCGATATGCTCGAAGCACCAGTTTCGGATGACGTTGCCATTAATAAACTCCTGGCAAGGAAACCTCAGTGGAACGTGTAACAGCTCCAGAACCGTTATCCAGCTTTCATCAACTTGCTGAATTTGTAAGTGGTGAGACGGTACTTGATAACTGGCTTAAACAGAGAGGATTAAAAAATCAGGCTCTTGGTGGATCCCGAACGTTTGTTGTGTGTAAAACAGGAACGAAACAAGTTGCCGGTTTTTACTCTCTGGCCACCGGCAGTGTTAACCACGTGGAAGCAACGGGAAGTGTCAGGCGCAATATGCCAGACCCAATTCCCGTAATCATACTTGCTCGTCTGGCTGTCGATGTCTCATTTCGAGGGAAAGGTCTTGGTGCTGATTTACTGCACGATGCAGTTCTGCGCTGTTACCGTGTAGCTGAGAATATTGGAGTCCGTGCGATTATGGTTCATGCACTGACTGAAGAAGCCAAAAGCTTTTACCTTCACCATGGCTTTAAGGCATCACAAACCCAGGTGCGGACTTTGTTTCTCAAACTACCATAGTAGGTTTTGAGTACGGAAGGGGGGGGTATTAACTCCTTGATTTTAAATATATAATTATTTTATTTAACATAATCTTTGTTAAGCGTACTAAAAATGTAGTGGCTCAATGCTAATGTCTATTTGTGGCTCATTAGGAATGTCCAGGCTATAGTTTTTAAATCTGTATGACTAGACAAAGACTCACTTTTTCCTGATGAGGAGTTTTCTATGGCTATACAAGATACCGGGATGTTCTCCGTGAACGAAATCAACCGCCTCAAAATCCTTCAGGATGTCATCGATCACAACCTGCGTCCTGGTCAGGCAGCGGAGATGCTCGGCATCACGCCACGTCATTGCAGCCGTCTGCTGAAACGCTATCATCAACTTGGACCGCTTGGCATGAACAACCAGAGTCGTGGCCGCACTGGTAACCGTCTGTTGCCAGCGTCACTGACAGATCAGGCACTAAGTATAATCCGGGAGCACTACCGTGATTTTAGCCCCACGCTGGCGCGGGAAAAGCTGGAGGAAGTTCACGGTCTGGTCCTTGGCAAAGAAACCATCCGACGCCTCATGATACAAGCCGGACTCTGGATCCCTCGCAGACAGCGCGCACCTAAAATTCATCAGCCTCGTTACCGGCGGCCTTGTACTGGCGAACTGATACAAATTGATGGCTGTGACCATCACTGGTTTGAAAACCGGGGTCGACCCTGTACTGCTCTTGTCTATGTTGACGATGCCACCAGTCGCCTGATGCACCTGCTGTTTGTGAAATCTGAATCCACATTTACCTATTTTGAAGCGACTCGTGGCTATATCGAAAAATACGGTAAACCCATGATCCTTTACAGCGATAAAGCCAGTGTCTTCTGGGTTAATAATAAGCATGCCACCACCGGTCCCGGCGAAACCCAGTTTGCCAGGGCAATGCGCTGCCTCAATATCACACCGCTGTGCGCAGAAACCAGCCAGGCCAAAGGCCGTGTGGAACGTGCTCATCTAACCCTTCAGGACCGGCTGGTTAAGGAGTTCAGGCTTAAGGGGATCTGTACGATAGAAGCGGCCAACGCATTTGCAGAAGAATACATGGCGGATTATAACCGGCGCTTTGCTAAAGAACCATTGCATGATTTTAACGCGCACCGGCCACTGGCATTAGACGATGACCTTGATGCGGAATTTACTTGGCGAGAGCCCCGTCGTGTATCAAAAAGTCTGACTGTACAATACGATAAAATCCTCTATCTGATTGAGGACAGCGAATGCAGTCGAAGAGCCATCGGCAAATATATTGATGTCTAGCATTACCCTGCCGGACATAAGGAGTTGTGACTAAATGGCGTGCTGCTGCCCTACTCCACCTATGACCGGCTTTCTGAGGTTGATACCGTCGCAATTGTGGATAACAAGAGACTTGGCCATGTGTTGGATATTGCCCGTCAGGTCCAGAGAAAACGGGACAATAATCGCTCGCAATCGTTACCTTGTTCTGGTGATGAGCCTTCCCGCAGACGGCACGCCCCTAGTATCAACAAATCCCAGCGCTCACTGAACGAAGATGACCTGCTTGAAGCCATGATTAAGCTTCAGGGGAGCTCTGAGGCCATTTTTGGTAAAAGGTGAACTTGCCTCGTACTCACTGACCAGCGGCAATGTGTGCGCTATCTTTCGGCTATTGCAATCAAATCCAGAAAAGATTTCTGAGAAATGCAAAAACTTCAATGATATTATATACAAAGGAAACCATCAGAAACCGAGGTAAAATTCGGGTGTCACAGAACCCCGAACTGGTTTGCGATGAAAATAACTATTTTATCCAATTATACTATTGAGGTTATATGGCAGCAGATACAGCAAGTGCACTGGACACAGCAATAACTATTGTAGGTTTCATTGCAACAATTGCTTCATTAGTTCTTGCAATCGGAGCTATTTGGCTTTCATTTGTATTTTACAAAATGTCTAATGAAGCATCTAAAGAAACAACGAAAGCTGCGAAAGATATCCAATCCAGTGTTGAAAGACTAGAAAAGATATTTGACAAATTGTATTCTGATACATTTTCCATGATGAAGGACACTGTGACTGATATGCGCCAACATATATGGAAAAAGCCACAGCCCAACAGTGCTGTTGATGCTATTGGTGATGATGAAAAAATAAACGCACTTAAAAATAGCATTAGCCAGGAAATAATTGGTTTAGTTGATGAGAAACTCAAGTCAAGCGAGGGAAACGAGTTTAAAATCAAGGAGTTAGAGGATAAAATAAAAAGGACCCTTGAAAGTGGCATTCAGAAAACGATGCGACTCCAAGCCCTTCCTTCCGCATTAATTCGCCGCAGGCTATTAGGTTTGATAAGGAGAAACAATTCAATATCGCTTGATGGGTTGATAAAAAAAATGAACGCCATGTATCCTGAAGAATATTCATTAGACGATACCAAATTTATAAATAATTTATTTTCATTGCGTGAGTCTGGTGCGATAACATGGGATGGCCCATCAACTAGAATTTCCACAAGTAATATTTTGACGTATGTTGGTGAAAATAAAGAACATACAGAAAAAGATTGATTGATGGTTCGCATAATGACGTTATGCTAAAGAGGCGGCTGCGGATAACATTTTCGCAGCGGCCTTTTCAACATATAGACATTTCTAACGAGCCAGTGATTAGACATTTTCACTGAGCTTTGACAAGAAATGTAGAGGCTCAATGCTAATGTCTATTTATGGCTCATTAGTCATTAGGAATGTCCAAGCTATAGTTCTCAGACCTGTATGATTACATGTTTGGCGCTAAACAATGATCTCAGCTCGCGCGAGATCGATACGCTGGTCGAACAGGCGAGCAATGCAGAACTTGGTCAGGTCGTCAAAGACTTACTAAACCACATCCGAACGAAGAAATAAATGGATCTATGTCAACATGTTAAGTCTGATTTGTGCGAATCCGTGAGTCACGTGACATTTGATGCTTCTCGCCAGCATGTGTACAAAAGTATCTTTAGCGCGTTACGCGGCAAATAATCATCATATCGGCACCGTAAATCAGGTTTTTTGATGCCATTTTCTGTTTTGTTGTCGTGCATGCATCTGATGCGTGAGTTTGCACGCGCTGCTGTGGTTTTCTCACCAGCTCTTCCGCCAGCGTTGGTGGGGGTGCAAGTGCATTAAAAGCGGCCCTTAAAGTGGGCAGGCGTGGCGGGGAAAGCATTGCGCGCGGAGAATGCTATAAATGATTATCACATGTTGTTAAACATATCTTTAATCGTTGGCACAAAACATTTTTGTGATTTAAAAAGTATTTGATAGTCTTGAAAATATGGGGGTATAGAAATTAGATTCCCTGCACCTACATACGAACAGAGAACCTAAGGCGACTTAACTTACGTTGCGATAATTACTTTTTAGGTGAATAGTTAAGATATATGGGTATGTGAATGACTTTATACTCATTACCGCTTACATCGTGCGTGTGAGTGGTTATTTTGATATTGTGGTCATCATTAAGGCATTCTTCTTTTGAAATTGCAGGGAATCTGGATTTTAGTTCAATCATCCAATTCGACATAAAAGAATTAATTTTTTTTTGATTGCAGTATAAAATTAAACCACCTGATTTAGAGTTTGCTCCACTTACTGAATATCGAGTGGTTAGTTGTTGAAATCCATCGAAAACCCATTGATAATCTTTTGCCTTTTTTGCTTCCCCAAGCCATTTATACTTTCCTAACTCTATGGATATGTCACAATGCCCACCATTGTTTGCTTCTCGGCTAACATTTAATCCATAGCTTTTATATCCGCTTAAAATATAAAAAAGAACGGCTGAGTAGCCATCTTCTGAAGTGCTTTCATACTTCAGATGGTTTCGCGATTCAGACATTGATGCAGATGCATTAATGAGCAATTCATGAATTAAATTCTCAAAATCATCCCAGCTACTCCTGGCTTTTCTGAATCGAGTTATGTTTTGGAAGAGTCTTAACTCGTCAGGTGATGAATCTGATAAATTTTCAGTTTGAAAGGTTAGCATTCATGCCGCCAATGTTTTTGTTCGATATACAATTCATTAATGACGAATGTGGGAAAAATATAATCATTAAAATCGTATATGATTTGGTCGGGGTTATTAGGGTTTTGTAAGTAGCCAAGTCTAAAAGCATCGGCCATAGCATCATTGCTTATGTCTATAGGTTCATCGTTATCATCAATAACTAGAACATATTCAAGCTGAAGAAAGTCAATGTCAGGATGAGTTAGTAAAGAAACTAAATCAAGATAACTTGTTTTTATGTTATTGTTTTCTATTATTTTTTTAACCGCCCCCATGGAGAGAACAACATTCCTTGGGTCTTCGTTTAATCCCATGGCAACCCTGGCAAACTCTACAGTATCGTCCTTAATTCCATCATAAACGACTAGTGATGATATTTTATCTTTTAAAATTGCCATGGCAGTATCTATATTCATGATTAAAGAATCAACGGTTCTATGGTTCTGAAATCGCTCATGCTTAGGAAGTTTGTTGATAGGAAGTAATCAGTTTTCCCCTTCGCATGTGCAGCTTTAGAATAACTTCCAGGTATGCTAACTATGACCTTATACTTGAAGCCTACAATTGGATGAGTTTTGTCGATATTAAAAGAAACCTTGTAAAAAATTAGAGATTGAATGTTGTTTTTTAGACCATCTTTATTAAATGTGTCATTTCTTATATCAGGTTTGTTTGGCGATTTCTTTGCGGTGTACCTGGATAGTTCTGGTGTTATAAAATTGATTTCATGTACTGAATAATTGGCCTTATTGTAAGGCGCTGTATCTTGAACACAAATTAAACCAATGGAATTAAAAATGTCCTTTGTACTTATGTTGGATATTTGAGTATGCTTGAGTATCTCTAGTTTTATTTTGGGAAGTAAAATGTCGTATGACTGTTTGCAATACTCATGGCTGTCATCATCTATAACGTCAACTAGCATAAAAGCTTTATCATGTGTGAGAAGTAGACAGTCAATATACTGGTTTTTTACGAGTTCATAACCATAAAGAGAATCAAATCCTTCCATGCCAGGATGCTTCTTAGGGTCTAAGGATGTCTTTTTATTTGCCTCCTTTACTGAAGGAAAAAAACACACCTTACAATTTTCATAATCTATCCAACAAGAGTTTCTTTTCTGGCCGCTAAAGTCTTCACTTCTGTCCACTATATCCAATGCATTGTCTTGTGGATCAGAATTAATGCTGTTTAGCAAAGCGTCAACATCTTTTTGTTGCAAGTTGATACTATAAATTGCCTTGTTACTGATGGTAAGTATTGATAGTGCGTAATCCTTTATTTCTTTAAATACAAGTTCAAATGCAGCTTTGTTTTTATCCTTCAACTCGTTAAAGCTGATATTTAACTTCTCATATGTTGCGCGTCTGCTGTTGCTCATCAAGTTATCTAAGCTATGATGTTTTAAAAAATCACGAATAAACTCCCAATTACCTCTCATTGCAAACAAGAAAATGGCACTCTGTTCTTGCTCGCTCAACGCATTGATCAGCACATCTTCATTAGATACGCTCTCAACACCACCATCGATAGCTACAGCTTTCATCTTTGAATACGCCTTGTTTAGTCGAGTTGCTCTGAAACTAGCTTATAACAGATAACGTACCTGTTCTAGAATTTCCTAGACTCTACAATCTTCAATCTGATGCGTTTTGACAAGCTTGGAAAGCACATCTATCGCGGAAGTGTGATGGAAAGCAATCTGTCGTTGGCTATCATCCTCTACTAGTTTTTATTAACGCCTTAAAAAAGCCGCCTCCCGGCGGCACTATCCGTTATTCGTTATAAGGATCTAATGAGTACTTCGAAGCGGATGATGTCCTCGCCCACCCACTCGTTCAGCTCCATACAGCGCGACTGTAGAGGCCCCAGCTCGTTACGGACAAAGACCTTTTCCACTTTCTCGACATCACCAACGGAGCCGACATTCTCGGGCTTGCCGCCCATTAACTGGAACGGGATGCGGTGCGCATCGAGAAGGTCACCGGCGCTAACTTTCTTGATGTTAAAGAAGTCATCTTTTGTCGCGACCTCACTCAGCGGCACCATTTTAATGCCGTCGGCTTTGCCGTTCGGCGCGTAGAAAAACAGATTCTTAAAGTTCCCGAGCCCCTTCGAGTCACGCATTGCTTTGCCCTGCCCCGGACTTATGAGCTTAGTTTCGACAAGTGGCGTAGTAGCTAAATTGAGATGTCCGTCTCTGACCAAATAGACATGTCCGCACTACAGTCTCACCACAGCGATCGCTGCTTTCAAAGGATGAGACTCATGACGACATACGGAACGGGTTTTTTCTCAATGAACGATCTAAACCGAATCATGATCCTTCAGGACGTTATCGACCGCCGTCTTACCACACGTCTTGCAGCAACCCGGCTTGAGATATCTGACAGACATTGCCGACGGTTGCTGGAGCGCTATCGTGAACATGGGCCACTTTCACTTGTTAACCGTCGTCGTGGCCAGCCTGGCAACCGGCAACTCATGCGGGGCCTCGCTGAACGAGCACTACGTATTATCCGCGAACGCTACGCTGATTTTGGCCCGACGAGAAGGTTATTATCTGGTATAGGAGTCAGTTTGGAGATCGGATAATTTTGTAGTTATGCATATTATTTTACAGATCGATATGTGCAATGGATTGATTTTACGCCTGCGGCTATCGCATTCAGGTTATCCGATTAAGATCAAATCCCATGAAAACAGCGTATAAAGCGGGAGAATTCCCTACTGCGAAGGCCTGATCTGTTCAAAAAAATGCATACCGTATCATCCAAACTGACCCTATATAGGTTTTTAAGTACTAAAAGACTTAAGGGAGTCTTGTTAGGTAAGCATCCACTTTCATGCGTTTGCCTTCTGCATTGTATGCATCGGGATTTTTTGACCTAAAGGCCCTGAGCTTTTCATACGTCTTAGGAAGGGTTTCTGCTATTTTATCGATGAAGGAATCCGATGGATTGCCTTCAACATCAGGAGTTATTGGTGATGTAGTAGTTTGCAAGAATGAAAAAATCAATTTGATGATTGTTAGATCATCAAATTTAGATGCGAAAATTTTATCATTTGTAGTTAAATAAGACACTCTTTTCTGTATTCTTTTGTACTGATCCTCATCAACCTTATATTTTGGTGATAGCCATTTAATGAAATAATTAATAAAGTCGGTTTTTAGAGGGTCACTATCACTAGATATACAGGAATCCCAACAGTCATATTTTGTAAAGACGTTTTCTTTAAATGCAATATTGAATTTGCCATAAAGTTCAGGGTTTTTTTCCGCGATTGAAACAAATGCTCTCCTCACACTCCTGATAGAAGACATACTATAGTTATTAGTTTTCATATCCATAGATAATAATGATATTATTCTAGCTGAAAATTTATTTTCAAGAACATCAGCGTGCTGGATTGCAGTGGCAATAACCATCCATTTGAATTCATCTTTGGTATATTTTGTTTTGTTAATCTGGCTAATTACAATTTTAGATAAGTCATCTCTATTCTGATTAAGAAGAGATAGTAAAAATAAAACATAATTCTCTTCATCTGGATCGTTAGATATACTATCAATAACCTTGCTTACTAAATATAATAATGCCGATTCATGAATCGAGTCTATGTCATATCTTACTATTTTAGTATTTTCTTTAAAGTCAGATTTTGATGGGAAGTAATTATTATCTTTTAACAAAGAAAGAATGTCATCTGCAGCAGAACGAGAAAGTATTCTTCCTTTAGAGAGAACAAGATCAATGATAGTGGTAAATACATACCTTGCCTCTTCAGCTGTTGGCTCATGATCTGTTGGATGAGAGGCCTTATTCCTCATTACTCTCATACCATCCAATATATCTTTTTCTAGTTTGGAAATTAGATTATTTGATGCAAGATTGTCTATTAAAAAAGATTCATATACTTCTTGCTGCTGCTTCTTTCTCTCTATTTCTTGGTACAGGGCCTTAATCGATGAGTTTGTTTCCTTCAAAGCTTCAAGCTTATCGCATAGGTCGTGAAACATGGCATTGAATGCTGTGCTTATAGATGCCCTATATGCAAAAGCGTTATAGCACCTCATGGATTCTTCCATTAGAGGGACTATTTTTTTATTCCTTATGTTTAATAGCATTGTTTCCATATCTCTAATTGCCATACATACCTCTTTATTATTCCTAAAGTAATTTCTTCTTATACCAAATGAATTGCATTGTGAGTTAAGGCTGAGGCTTCGAATACCTTTACTTCTCTTTCCAATTAGCAATGCTTTTGGCTATCCCTGTCACCTCATTTTCATCTAGAGGTGCAGCAAATTGCGGGTTATAGGCACTGGCTCGTTCACAACATTTTACCGTGGTTACCGGAATGCTACCGCCCTCAGAGCGTCATGTCTGATAGCTATATCATCTAACCGATAATTCAAATGTTTTATCTTTGTTAAAGATATAGGCAACAGGACATAGACTCAATATTATTTCTACTTATTAAAATGTACGTTTGAAAAAGTAGACTCTCTGCGGTACGCTTTGGCGTATACTTTTCCCCGATTTTTCACGCAGCGCGCCGGACGCTTTCCGTCCCGGACGGAGCCCTGGATGACCCTGATGCCTGACGATGAACCCGAGCAGATCCTGTCCCCGGCGCGCATTCCGCCCGGCGAAGGTTTCCTGCCGGAGCCGTTCGCCAGTGATGTGCCTGTCAGTCCCGCCCGGGCCTACCTGCTGTCCCTCAATTCTCCCCGAAGCCGGCAGACCATGGCCTCATTCCTCGGAATTGTTGCCGGCATGCTCGGCGCCGCGTCCCTGGAGTCCTGCAGCTGGGGCAGCCTGCGGCGCCATCACGTGATGGCAGTCACCGAGCTGCTGCGCGACACCGGCCGTGCAACCGCCACGATCAACACCTATCTTTCGGCACTGAAAGGGGTGGCGAAGGAAGCCTGGATGCTTAAGCTAATGGACGTCGAGAGTTTCCAGCACATCCGGGCGGTACGTAATCTGAGGGGCAGCCACCTGCCGCGCGGCCGGGCCCTGCCGCCGGAGGAGATACGGGCGCTGTTTGGTGCCTGTGAGGCCGATGACACCAGCATCGGAGTGCGCGATGCGGCGATGCTGGCCGTCATTCTCGGCTGCGGCCTGCGTCGCTCGGAGGCCGTGGGGCTGGATTTGAGTGACGTTGTCACAAATGAGCAGGCACTTCGTGTGCTGGGCAAGGGCAACAAGGAGCGGCTGGCCTACATGCCGGCTGGTACCTGGCAGCGGCTAACAATGTGGATTGAACAGGTCCGGGGAGAGAGAGAGGGGCCGCTGTTCACCCGTATCCGCAGATTCGACACCCTGACGAGAGACCGCCTGACCGATCAGGCGGTGTACCATGTCCTGCAGGTTCGCCAGCGCCAGGCCGGAATAGCGAAATGCGCGCCACACGATTTAAGGCGAACCTTTGCCACCGCCATGCTTGATAATGGTGAAGATCTCATCACTGTGAAGGATGCGATGGGCCACGCCAGCGTTACCACCACGCAGCAGTACGAGCGCCGCGGTGAAGCGCGTCTTCGCCAGGCCAGGGATCGCTTAAAAATTTAACCGTCATCCATAAGGTATATAAATGCTTCTGTATCATTACACTGACCAGAATGGGTTCATGGGTATCATTAATAACTGCGAGCTCTGGGCTACGAAAATTCAGTATCTTAATGACAGCAATGAGTTCTTCCTTGCGATTACTTTAGCTAATCGCCTTCTGAATGAAATGATTGCCAAAGAAAAGGATGAAAGGATTAAGCTAAGGCTTAATCGATTTATCAGTAACCTTAAAGGGATTCGGAATCTTAATCTGTGTGTTTGCTCATTGTCAGAAGAGGGCGATTTGCTGAGCCAGTGGCGCGGATACTCCAAGCAGCAGGGGGGATATTCGATAGGCTTTGATTCAGATGCTCTTACTTTGCTGCTGCAATCACAGGGCTTTCGTTTAGGTAAGTGTGTTTATGAAAAAGATGCCCAGAAACATCTCGTCCAGGATGTGATTAACAGATCTCTGGTCAGATATCAGGACATGGATGAACCTGAACCTGAAGTTTTGATATATCCATCTGATTCAACACGTTTTTTCATTAATGAGTTGTCACTGACTGCCCCTTTAATAAAAGACATTTCTTTTTCTGAAGAGAAAGAATGGCGCATATTGTCTGAAGGTGGAATTACTTTTGGTAATCTAAGGTTTCGTGCGGGTATTTCTATGCTAATTCCTTACTATGGTATAAGTCTCAGACCTGACTTCTGGAATCTCATCCGCCAGGTAATTGTTGGACATACACCAAATCCTGAGCTCGCACATTCGTCAACCAGTGCTTTTTTGATTGGAAAATTCAGGGAGGTATCAAAAGATATGCCGCCGTTCAGTATTCAACCAGATGTTGCGCCGGTTAAAAATAGCTCGATTCCTTACCGAAGCTGGTGATGAGGTGAACTGACTGTCAACTTGTCATCTACTGGTAAGAGTTAGTATTAATGCGTTTCTCTGGATAAAGTTGTTTAATCGGCCATTCTCCTTCCCTTCTAACCGGGGTGGTTTGGATTAGGAGGATGGCCGATTTTCTATCAATTTTTCAGGCTGCTTTTTGTGCATTATTCAAGCTATTTACATTTACAATCGCTGTAAGCTGCGTCGTTTGTACAGCCGTCCGTATACTTTGTTCTGAATCAAATATTTCGCAAACTTGTTTGATGCAAATCACTATATGTAGCACTTAGAATACTATCCAGAAACAATAACATACAAGATATTGTATTGTGTTTCCGGGTCTCTGTTCGGTGATTCTGCCAGATCACTTATGCGTATAAACAGGGCATTTATTTTGGTGGCAAGGCTTCGCTCAGATAGTCGTTCCTGCACAAAAGCGCAGATGGTGCAGGATGTCGCCCCTGATTACAGGAGGCTTTATGAACAGATGGGTTTACTGCATTCTGGTTCTGGCACTCTGCGGTTACCCCTCAGGTAACCAGAGTGGCTGGGTTCTGAATGTCAGTCACATCAATATCAGCGTCTCAATCTGATTCGTTGATATATTTACAAAAAAACCACCTGCCAGGGTGGTTTTTTTGCGCCCTGATAGTGAATAACAGGACTGGCAAGACTTCGCTCACGACGAATTATCCGTCGGACATGGATGTCCCGCAATCCTTTTATTCGCAAAAACGACTCGCGTTTCATGACAGTAATCAAAAACCTGAGAGTGGAAGTTATGTTACTGGGCTTTCCGGATTGCAGCTTGTAGCCTGTCAGCGGTAACGGCTTCCGGGAAAACCGTGATGGTGTCGGGAGTCGCCCCGCTAACGGGCATGACGATGATCCCCGGCGTTCCGGTGAGCCCCAGTTCCTCTGCCAGGTTACTGTTTTTCTCAAGGGACGCGGTATGGTCGCCCGGCACAGAGGCGGCCAGACCTGCCTTTGACGCTGCCGCGAGTATATCCTCCGCCGTCAGCTTGCCTTCATTATGGCCGGTGGCGTAGATGGCATTGTGATAGGTAACATAGGCCTGTGGCCCTTTCTTTTGCCAGACCGTCAGCCCCTTCTGCGCTGCCTTAAGTGAAGCTTCCCAGCGGCCACCAAATATTGGCCACTCCTTAAAGAGGTAGCGGACGTCCGGCTGCGCTTTCATGACCTTCTCCAGCTCTGGCGCGAAGCGGCTGCAGAACACGCACTGGTAATCAAAGAATTCAATCACCGCGACCTTTGCATTATCAGGCCCGTAAACCGGGGTGTCCGGATCATGCAGAAGGTTCGACTGATTCTCCATCACGTTGAGTGCAAACATCTTCTGCTTACGTGCCTCCTGCTGTTCCTGAAGCTTATTACTGACGGTCACCAGAATCTCCGGGTGAGATACCAGATAGTCGGCAGCGATTTCGCCGATACGAGCCTCCTGCTCCGGGCTGAATACCGGGGTCGTCTCAGAAAACGGAAAATAAAGCACGCTAAGGCGTAACTACCCTCGGCTACACCGCGTCGGCACCACGCGGCTCTTTCTCCCCTTGCAGCGAAGCAATCAGCGGGCAAGAAACGTTCCCTTGCCGCGCATGGCAGGCGAACACAAGTTCGGATAGCACGGTTTCCATGCGCGCCAGGTCGGTCATTTTTTCGCGCACGTCCTGAAGCTTGTGCTCGGCCAGGCTGCTGGCTTCCTCGCAGTGGGTGCCGTCATCCAGCCTCAGCAGCTCTGCGATCTCGTCGAGGCTGAATCCGAGCCGCTGGGCTGATTTCACGAAGCGCACCCGCGTCACATCCGCCTCGCCATAGCGGCGGATGCTGCCATAGGGCTTGTCCGGCTCCGGCAACAAGCCCTTGCGCTGATAGAACCGGATTGTTTCCACGTTGACCCCGGCCGCCTTGGCGAAAACGCCAATAGTCAGATTCTCCAAATTTTTTTCCATATCGCTTGACTCCGTACATTGGTACGGAAGTAAGCTTAAGCTATCCAATCCAGATTTGAAAGGACAAGCGTATGTCTGAACCTCAAAACGGGCGCGGGGCGCTCTTCACTGGCGGGCTAGCCGCCATCCTCGCCTCGGCTTGCTGCCTGGGGCCGCTGGTTCTGATCGCCCTGGGGTTCAGCGGCGCTTGGATCGGCAACTTGACGGTGTTGGAACCTTATCGCCCGATCTTCATCGGCGCGGCGTTGGTGGCGCTGTTTTTCGCCTGGCGGCGCATCTACCGACCGGCGCAAGCCTGCAAACCAGGGGATGTGTGTGCGATTCCCCAAGTGCGCGCTACTTACAAGCTCATTTTCTGGGTCGTGGCCGCGCTGGTTCTGGTCGCGCTCGGATTTCCCTACGTCATGCCATTTTTCTATTAATCACAGGAGTTCATCATGAAAAAACTGTTTGCCTCTCTCGCCATCGCTGCCGTTGTTGCCCCCGTGTGGGCCGCCACCCAGACCGTCACGCTGTCCGTACCGGGCATGACCTGCTCCGCTTGTCCGATCACCGTCAAGAAGGCGATTTCCAAGGTCGAAGGCGTCAGCAAAGTTAACGTGACCTTCGAGACACGCGAAGCGGTTGTCACCTTCGATGATGCCAAGACCAGCGTGCAGAAGCTGACCAAGGCCACCGAAGACGCAGGCTATCCGTCCAGCGTCAAGAAGTGAGGCACTGAAAACGGCAGCGCAGCACATCTGACGCCCTTGTCTGCTACCACAAACGAAAAAGGATCTGTCGCATGACCCATCTAAAAATCACCGGCATGACCTGCGACTCGTGCGCGGCGCACGTCAAGGAAGCGCTGGAAAAAGTACCCGGCGTCCAATCTGCCATAGTGTCCTATGCGGCTCTGTTGCAAAGATTGGCGGCAGTCAGAGGTAGGCTGTCGCTCTGCGCCGATCAGGCGGCTGCTGCGAAATGGTGGTTGAGCATGCCCATGGCCTCCGTCAGCGCCGAGGGCCCAATGCCAAAAGCTCTCTCCACAAGGCGCACCTCGCCCCTGATGCCGGGCTGCAGGCACCAGGGGCGAGCCTGTCCTTTGCGCAGGGCTCGCATGACTTCGAATCCCTTGATCGTGGCATAGGCCGTGGGGATCGATTTGAAACCGCGCACCGGCTTGATCAGTATCTTGAGCTTTCCGTGATCGGCCTCGATCACGTTATTGAGATACTTCACCTGCCGGTGGGCCGTCTCCCGGTCCAGCTTTCCTTCGCGCTTCAATTCGGTGATCGCTGCACCATAGCTCGGCGCTTTGTCGGTATTGAGCGTGGCAGGCTTTTCCCAGTGCTTCAGGCCTCGCAGGGCCTTGCCCAGGAACCGCTTCGCTGCCTTGGCGCTGCGGGTCGGCGACAGGTAGAAATCGATCGTGTCGCCCCGCTTGTCGACTGCCCGGTACAGGTAGGTCCACTTGCCCCGCACCTTGACGTAGGTTTCATCCAGGCGCCAGCTCGGATCAAAGCCACGCCGCCAGAACCAGCGCAGCCGCTTCTCCATCTCCGGGGCGTAGCACTGGACCCAGCGATAGATCGTCGTATGGTCGACCGAAATGCCGCGTTCCGCCAGCATTTCCTCAAGGTCGCGATAGCTGATCGGATAGCGACAATACCAGCGCACCGCCCACAGGATCACATCACCCTGGAAATGGCGCCACTTGAAATCCGTCATCGTTCCGTCCGTCCAATCTCCGCCAAGCATGCTCAAGCTTCACGATTTTTGCAACAGAGCCCACACGAGTATTGAGCATAGTCGAGATTGGTGCAGATCACTTCTGATATTGAACTGTCAGGAGCTGGCTGCACAACAGCCATTACGCCCAATCAACTGGTGCAGTCGTCTTCTGAAAATGACATTTGGTATCTCTCATAAACGGATGTTTTTGAGAGAACTATCTTCGGCCTTCACACGCACGAAAGGCGGCGAAGCTCCGCCGTTAATCCGTCCGCCGGAGATCTCGCCCAGGCAGGCTGAAGGCCGAGCAAGCCTGACAGGCCCGAAAAGCCCGGCACGGGCGTCGGCGGCGATGACGGCGGCGGCATTATCCAGGGTTGATGATGGAAGTGGAGGATATCGACAACCTCTCGCGCAACCAAGACATCGCGGTCGGACTGCAAGTGATCTTGAAGCCACGGGCCCGTCCCACCCCGACATGGACCTCGATGCCCGAACGGACGTTAGATTTCGAGTTCTAGGCGTTCTGCGATGAAGGTTGGATCCCAGCCGGGATTGAAAGTGTCGACGTGGGTGAATCCGAGCCGCTCGTATAGGCCACGCAGGTTCGGGTGGCAGTCGAGCCGCAGCTTGGCGCACCCCTGCGTTCGCGCGGCATGGCGGCAAGCCTCGATCAGCGCGGAGCTGACACCCCGGCCCGCATGTGTCCGTCGCACCGCGAGCTTGTGCAGATATGCGGCCTCCCCCTTGAGGGCGTCGGGCCAGAACTCGGGATCCTCGGCCGACAAGGTGCAACAGCCGACGATGCCGTCGCTGCAACTCGCGACTAGGAGCTCGGATCTCAGGACGAAGGTCTCCGCGAATGTCCGGTCGATCCGCGCGACGTCCCAGGCGGGCGTTCCCTTGGCGGACATCCACGCCGCAGCGTCGTGCATCAGCCGCACAACCTCGTCGATATCACCCGAGCAGGCGACCCGAACGTTCGGAGGCTCCTCGCTGTCCATTCGCTCCCCTGGCGCGGTATGAACCGCCGCCTCATAGTGCAGTTTGATCCTGACGAGCCCAGCATGTCTGCGCCCACCTTCGCGGAACCTGACCAGGGTCCGCTAGCGGGCGGCCGGAAGGTGAATGCTAGGCATGATCTAACCCTCGGTCTCTGGCGTCGCGACTGCGAAATTTCGCGAGGGTTTCCGAGAAGGTGATTGCGCTTCGCAGATCTCCAGGCGCGTGGGTGCGGACGTAGTCAGCGCCATTGCCGATCGCGTGAAGTTCCGCCGCAAGGCTCGCTGGACCCAGATCCTTTACAGGAAGGCCAACGGTGGCGCCCAAGAAGGATTTCCGCGACACCGAGACCAATAGCGGAAGCCCCAACGCCGACTTCAGCTTTTGAAGGTTCGACAGCACGTGCAGCGATGTTTCCGGTGCGGGGCTCAAGAAAAATCCCATCCCCGGATCGAGGATGAGCCGGTCGGCAGCGACCCCGCTCCGTCGCAAGGCGGAAACCCGCGCCTCGAAGAACCGCACAATCTCGTCGAGCGCGTCTTCGGGTCGAAGGTGACCGGTGCGGGTGGCGATGCCATCCCGCTGCGCTGAGTGCATAACCACCAGCCTGCAGTCCGCCTCAGCAATATCGGGATAGAGCGCAGGGTCAGGAAATCCTTGGATATCGTTCAGGTAGCCCACGCCGCGTTCGACGCGCTCCGGCGCACGATCGAGACGCAGGGCGCGCAGATCGGCGCGGAAATGACCGTGATGCGGCGCGGGCTGGAAGCGGCTTTCGACCAGCTCGAAAAGATCGAGCCGGCGCAGGACTACAAGCCCCAGCTCGCCCAGCTCGTGCAGGCGCTCGACAATGTTGCGGAGCGGCTGCACGGCGTAGAGCAATCGCCTATTCTCCGGCAGGGTGCGACACACTATGCGGCGCTCCTCGAGCGCAGCGGCGAGGCCCTGATACGCACCGCCGCGCAGCAGCTCGAGCGGCAGGCGTCCGACCTCGAGCGCGCCGGCCGGAACCTCGCCGCTCATACGAAAAGCGCCTACGACCGGAAAAGTCAGGATTTCCGCATATGGATGGCCGGCCTTGTCGGGCTGTTCGTCGGCATATTCCTGATTTTGCTGTTGCCGCGTTTCCTGCCCTTCTCGGCCGACACCCATGTTGCGGCGACCGTCATAGGTCAGGACCGATGGAACGCCGGCGTCACCATGATGCGGGTGGCCGATCCCCGAAGCTGGCGCGGCGTGGCCGATTCCTCGCAGCTCGTGCGCGACAATGCCGAGGCGATCGGGCAATGCGCCGAGGCCGCGCGCACGGCCGGTTCAGATCAGCAATGCACCATCACCGTGAAAGCGCCGGCAGCACCGGCGCAGTAGGGTTGTGGGGGGACACCAGTTATTTCGGGAGGTTTTCTTCCGCCTCAACAGGTCCGGCGGCCATCGCGACGAGGCGCGCCGCGATACGCTTGCGCAGTTGCTCGGGGAGCGGGCGCGACGACAGCGCCTCGTGAATCCACAGCCCATCGGCGGCAAGGCGCGAAATGAACCTGTCCAACTCGGCAGCGTCGTTTCCAATCGGCGCAGGAGGTGCCCAGCGGTCGATGACCTGTTGCCACAGATCGCCAAGCTGCCGATTGTCGGAGCTTTCCAGCATGAGCAGCAGTTCGACCCGCCGGGCAGCTCTTGCGCAGGTGTTGATGTAGGCGGCGTGTCGTTCGGCGTCTGTCGCCCTGTCCGAGGTGTTGCCGGCGCTCGCTTCCAGCTCCTGTTCCCATGAGCGAGTCAGATGCTCATGGGTGGCGAGGATCAGGGCTTCGCGCGACGGGAAATGATACAGAAGGCCGGCGCGTGTCATGCCGGTTTCGAGCGCTACGGCGTCGAGGGTGACGGCGGTGAGGCCGTCACGCTCGATGATGCTCACAATGGCTTCAAGCACTTCGAGGCGCTTGCTGGCTCTCGCCATGTCGGCTTCCTTAGTGTTGTGTGGGATAGGCTGACGATTGCGAGCCGGGACCGTAGCGCCGCAACAGGATGCCGGTGATCAGGGCACCCACGGCCAGAACACCCGCCGCCACGTACATGACGACCGTATAGGCGTGGTCGAATGCGATTCCTGCCGCTTGACGCACGACAACACCATCGGCCCCCGCCTCGTTGGCAAAGACCAGCGCCGACGCCATGCTGTCGCGGGCCGCTTCCGAGGTTCCGGCGGGGAACACGACGTTGACCGTATAGAGGTAGGCCAAAAGACTTCCGAGAATTGTGACAGCGAACAGACTGCCAAACTCGTAGGACACTTCCTCGACCGACGACGCCATGCCGGCGCGATGCACAGGCACATTGCCCACAATAGCCGTTGATGCCACCGACATTGTTGCACCTACGCCGGCACCGGTCAGCGCCAGACCGGCGATCAGCCAGCCAAGGCCATGAGTGATGCCCCATGTCGCAAGCAGGACCGCCAGCGATCCCGCCGCAAGCCCGCCAGCTATAAGGATACGTAGGCCAATACGATGCAGGAATGCACCACCGAGCAGCGCAGTCGGCAATGATCCGAGCGCCGCCGCCGAAACCAGCATCCCGGCTTCCAGCGGCGTGAAGCCCGCAACGAGCTGGAAGCGTTGCGTCGTAGCAAGCTCAACACCGCCGATGGCGAACAGGGAGAACGCGGCCGCTAGAACGCCCGATGTGAACGCGGCATTGCGGAAGATCGAGAAGTCGAGCAGCGGGAACGGCAGGCGCAGTTGCCGGCGGACGAACAGCGCTCCGGCGAGGATGGCAACCAGCAGCGAAATAGCGGGGACGGCCCACGACTGCCCGGCATGGGCAGATTCCTTGATCGCGATCACAAAAGCCGACAGCGCCACCAATGCCTGAAACGACGACACCACGTCCCAAGGCTTGGTCGCATCGCCGGCCACCTTCGGCGCAACGATCAGCGCCGAAATGAAGGCAGCGACCACTACCGGCACATTGATGAGGAACACCGACCCCCACCAGAAATGGCCGAGCAGAAAACCGCCGATGATCGGTCCGAGCGCAGCGCCGACGACCGACAACGACCCCCAGATCGCAATGGCGATGTTGCGTTCCCGGTCATCCTCGAAGGTGACGCGGATGAGGGCGAGTGTCGCGGGCATCATCGCCGCCGCGCCGACCGCCAGAAAGGCCCGCGCCCCGATCAGGATTTCCGCTGTAGGCGAATAGGCCGCCACAATCGACGCGACACCGAACAGCACGAGGCCGATGAGGAACATGCGCCGGTGACCGATCCTGTCACCCAGCGTCCCGGTGCCGAGCAGCAGGCCGGCCATGACGAGGGGGTATGCGTTGATGATCCACAACCCTTGCGTTGCCGTCGCGCCAAGCTCGCGCGTCAGGGTAGGCAGGGCCGTGTAGAGGGCCGAATTGTCCAGAACGATAAGCAGGAGACCGGCGGCGACGGTCACCAGAAGAACCCAGCGGTTCGAGTGGGCGGCAGGCATGATAGCACCATTCAGTGAGAGTAGCCAAACTTTACAGACAAGTTAGTAAAGTGTCAAGCGCCTGCCCGTGAGGAACTTCAGACAATGGCCGACTGTCGTTTTCAGAAGACGACCGCACCATCTGACTGGATGTAACGCCTGGTGTGCATACGGCTCCTGACAGCCCAATATCAGGAGTCGTCTGCACCAATCTCGACTATGCTCAATACTCGTGTGCACCAAAGCGAGGTTTGGGCATGACATCAGACACTCCACCGATTGCCGCGCAAGGCGTGGCCACCCTGCCCGACGAGGCATGGGCGCAAGCCCGGCACCGGACGGAAATCATCGGGCCACTGGCAGCGCTTGAGGTGGTCGGGCATGAAGCCGCCGATGAGGCAGCCCAAGCGCTGGGCCTGTCCCGGCGACAGGTATATGTCCTGATCCGTCGCGCCCGGCAGGGTACTGGCCTGGTAACAGACCTGACGCCCGGCCGATCCGGCGGCGGCAAAGGCAAGGGGCGCTTGCCGGAACCGGTCGAGCGCATCATCCGCGAGCTGCTGCAAAAGCGCTTCCTGACCAAGCAGAAACGCAGCCTGGCGGCGTTCCACCGCGAAGTCGCGCAGGCGTGCAAAACCCAGAAGCTGCCGGTGCCGGCGCGCAACACCGTGGCCCAGCGGATTGCCGGACTACACCCGGCGAAAATAGCCCGCAGCCGGGGCGGGCAGGACGCTGCCCGTCCCTTGCAAGGCGCGGGTGGCATTCCGCCAGAAGTCACCATGCCGCTGGAACAGGTGCAGATCGACCACACCGTCATCGACCTGATCGTGGTCGACGAGCGCGACCGGCAACCGATTGGCCGCCCATATTTGACCCTCGCCATCGACGTGTTCACGCGCTGCGTACTCGGCATGGTGGTCACGCTGGAAGCGCCGTCCGCCGTCTCGGTCGGCCTATGCCTCGCGCATGCCGCCTGCGACAAGCGGCCCTGGCTGGAAGGGCTGAATGTGGAAATGGACTGGCCGATGAGCGGCAAGCCCAGGCTGCTCTATCTGGACAACGCGGCCGAGTTCAAAAGCGAAGCGCTGCGCCGTGGCTGCGAACAGCATGGCATCCGGCTGGACTATCGCCCACCAGGCCAGCCGCACTACGGCGGCATCGTGGAACGGATCATCGGCACGGCGATGCAGATGATCCACGACGAATTACCGGGGACGACCTTCTCCAATCCCGGCCAGCGCGGCGAGTACGATTCCGAGAAGATGGCCACCCTGACGCTGCGCGAGCTGGAGCGCTGGCTCGCGTTGGCGGTAGGCACCTATCACGGCTCCGTGCACAACGGCCTGCTCCATTAGGCCTTGGCTGGCCCCGTCCAGCCAATCCGATCGAGCGTGCCGATGAGGGTCGATCGGGGCACCTTGAAGGACCGGCACACTGACGCTTTGCTTGCACCAGCATTGAGTGCGTCCGTGATCTGCTCGATCGTCTCCGCGTCGATGCTCGGCGGTCGACCGCCGCGTCTGCCCCGGCGCTTTGCCGCCGCCAGTCCCGCCATCACCCGCTCGCGCGTAAGCGCGCGTTCATATTGAGCAAGCGCGCCGAAAAGCGAAAACAACAATTCTCCGTGGGGCGTGGTTGTGTCCATCTGCTCCGTCAGCGATTGAAAAGCCACGCCCCGGACTTTCAGGTCGGTGATAATGGTCAGCAGGTTGGCCAAGGATCGCCCAAGGCGGTCGAGCTTCCAAACGATCAGGGTGTCGCCTTCCTTCAGGTATTCCAGACACGTCTTCAGGCCGGAGCGATCATCCCGGGCGCCCGATGCCTTATCGGAATAGAGATGGCGTTCATCGACGCCGGCGGCGAGCAGAGCATCGCGCTGGAGGTCGACCGACTGGCGGTCGTCGACCGATGAGACACGCATGTACCCGATGAGCATGTACGACAAACCCCTGGATCAATGTTGTCGCACAGTAGGTCAAAGCGACAGGGTTTGTCGCGCATAATCAGCCGCGATCATGGAGCTTCAATCCGTTTGCGTCGTCCCCTGTCGGGAAACATGCGGTTTCCGACATGGCAGCATTGCGCCCCAGTTGGTCGCTCCGGACCTAATCCAACCGCTCTAACATGACGAATGGACCACCGCAGTCTATGCCAGTCAGCGGCCGGAGGCGACAGATGGCGATCGGGAAACCCCTCAGAATCTCAAGCTGGTGTAGGCGCCGAAGTAGTTCCCGTATTTGCCGCCAACGCTTTCCAGCGACTTGCTCGGCATGAAATAGCTGTTGGCCACGCCGAATTGCAGGCGCTTGGTGGCCTGCCATGATATGTCGATTTCCATGGCGGTACCGATCCGCCGAGCGGAAGCGGACGCAAACGATGCACCGGCAGGCCCGACGTAAGCGCCGTCTGCAATGCGATGGCGCCAGTAAAGTTGGGCCCCGGTCACAATCGTCACCGATCGCGCCGGCTTCAGCGTAAGCGTTGGGTTGAGGTTCATCAAATTTGAGTAGTTGAACAAACCACCGGCATTGAGCATCTGATAACGAGGCGCAGGCGCGACAAAGGTACCCAGCGTGTCATTACCGGCGTTGCCGTCGCCGCTAAATACATTGGCTCTGAGCCCCAGGCGCGGCTGAAGGGCAACCTTGGGGAAGGTATAACCACCATCCATCATCATCGCCCATGCGCTGATGTCCTTGGTTCCAAAGCGACCGGACTGGTAGGTACCTTCCACGTCGAGATCCCAGGTCGCAGTGCGCTGCCACAGCCTCGCACCCCAGCTGCTACGGTTCTCGGAGGCCCTGCCCTGAGCGTTCAATGCAGTGTCACGCTTCACCTGGAACCAGTACCCGTCGACGCCAAAGCCAGCCACCACGTGCGGAGCGCTGACGTAAACGCCGTGGAATGACTGTGTGTGGTTAGGGGCATTGTTGAATTCGCCGTCCTTAATGTTTACGGGGCGAACGGCGAACGTGTCGACAGAGATCTTGCCGGGAAGGGCATAGGTCGCGCGCAGGCCCTGATAGAGCACACGCTGATTGACACCGTCCCGCAGCGTGACAAGCTTGCCGTTGCCAAGCGGCATTTCGAACCGACCAGGACGCAACGTCAACTTTCCAGCTTTGCCGAGCGGCACCGTCACATCGAGGAACGCCTGCTCGACGTCGAAGGGCCCCCGGTTCGGCGGAGTGACCAGGCTGGAACCGTACTCACGATTGTCGCCCAGTTCCACAAAGGCCCGGACGTGCGGCCCCATGTGCAGATCGGCCAGCAGTCGCAAGCGACGCTGCACCGGGTCATTGGCGTCATTCGCAGTGCGCCCGGCATTCTGATGATCCCAGGCGGTGTAGTATGCGCGCGCCTCACCGCCGAGGGAGAGGTATATGTCATCCGAGCCGATCGGGATGTGCTTGATCCTGTCGATCAATGGCGCATCCTTGCTGACGGGCTGCGACCAGTCCTCCGTCCAGCGGATCGCCTGGGGAAGGTTCGGCGTTCCCGTCTGCCCGCCGGGGACCGCCACGGCAGCGCGGGGCTGCGATCGTGGGGGGCGAACACCGGGTTGCGCCTGGCTGCCCATCGGGCCACCTGCGGACTCGTCCTCGGTGCTGGCCGGAGGCACCGATTGCGCCAGGGCGACAGTCGACCCGGTCATGATCGCTGCTCCCAGCAGACAGCCGCACACGATCGTCTTGGAACCTTTCAACACAGCCTTCTCCCAGACGACGCCCCTGTCTGCCGCAGTCCAGCAGCCCCACAAGCGAGGTCGTTCACATCATTTTGAAGTTCTCTTGCGCAGTCTCGCGCGGGCTAATCCGCAATCGCGGAGATCAAGCTGCGGACAGCAGGATTTCCGATATACGCCCTACCCGGGTCACTTCTCAGTGGAAATCAACAGAAACGGCCTTTGGCGTCCTTGACCATCACGAACCACACGGCCGCATCGGAACCCCAGACCACAGGGTTGCCAGTGGTCATGGCGCTGGTTTCGAGCTTGCGGATCTCTTTCACCAGCGTGGCGCCGTCCAAGAACTTGCCGGTCTTGCGGTAGTGCTCGGCCGAGGCCTTTTCGGTGTACACATCGTGCAAGCCGCGAGAGGCGGATTTTTCGTCCAACACCGCATATGAGCCCAGGTGGACGAAGTTTGTGCGGAAGTCTGTGGGGCGGCTGATGCCGCCCTGGCTGTCCACATAGGGCGAAAAGTCGCCGGCCGTGACGGCCAGTGGCAGGACGAGGGCGCTGGCGAGCAGAGCGCCGGTGAGTGCGATTTTCATCGTGTTCTCCTTATATGCCTATGGAGATCAGACGGCGACCACGGGGAAATCCACCGTGGGGTCGGCGATGTGGTTGGTGTAGTTGGTGAGCGTGTTCAGCGCGACGTTGGCGATCACTTCCAGTATCAGGCCGTCGTCGAGCCCCGCGCGGCGGTAGTTGGCCATGGCGTCGGCCGACACCACGCCGCGTTGCTCGACCAGCGCGCGGGCAAAGCCGGCGATTGCATCGTCAAGTGCGTTGGCCGCCTGGCCGGTGCGGGCCGCGGCGATGGCCTCTGCCGACAGTCCGGCACCTTTGCCGATCAGGGTGTGTGCGCTCAGGCAATACTGGCAGCGATTGGCTTGAGCGGCAGCGAGCGCAACGATCTCGCGCTGGGAGGCATTCAGGCGGCCGGTGCCCAGCGTTTCGGACAAGCCGAGGTAGCCATTGAGCGCCGCCGGCGCGTGGGCCAGCGTGGCGAACAGGTTCGGCACCATGCCAAGCTTGGCTTTGACGGCCTTGAGTGTGGCAGCGGTAGCGGCGTCAGCGGTGTCGATGGTCAGGGGGGCGATTTGGGGCATGTCTATCTCCGTAGTGGGTGAGGTGCAAGAGCACGTGGGCATGATCGCCCTTTGTTTGGTACGATATGGCACGTAAAGTATCAAATACGTAACCTATCGTCTTATATGGAGAGTGGAATGGCGGATCGACTGGCCGGCTTGCTCCGGCACTACTCGCTTTCGGCGCGCGTTTTTCACAGCGGCGCCTTCTGTAGGCAGCATCATTACGCGGCGCCGCATGGCTATATCCATCTGGTGCGGCGCGGCCCGATTACGGCGCGTTCGCCCGTGCATGAAGATCTGCTGGTTACCGAGCCGAGCCTGCTGTTTTATCCGCGCGTGGCGTCGCATCGTTTTGTCGCCGCCCCCGGCGATACCGCTGAGCTGTTGTGTGCGGAGGTCGACCTGGGCGCTTCGACGGGCAATCCGTTGGCCATGGCCTTGCCGTCGATGCTGCTGATTCCGTTGGCGGACTTGCCCGGCCTCGGGCCGACGCTAGAGTTGCTGTTTGCCGAAGCCGAGCGCGACCAGTGCGGTCGGCAGGCCGCCATCGACCGCTTGTGCGAGTTGCTACTGATCCAGTTGCTGCGTTATCTGATGGATGGGCGGCTTGGCGCCACCGGACTGCTGGCGGGCCTGGCCGACCCGAAACTCGCGCGCGCCATAACCGCCATGCACGATGCGCCGCAGACCGCGTGGTCGCTCGAGGCGCTGGCGGCGAAGGCGGGCATGTCACGCGCGCGCTTCGCCGCCGCGTTCAAGGACGCGGTGGGCGTCACGCCGGGCGACTATCTGGCCGACTGGCGGATGAACGTCAGTTGCACCCTGCTCAAGCAGGGGCGGCCGGTGGCGGTGGTGGCCGACCGCGTCGGCTACGGCAGCCCGAACGCTCTGGCGCGCGCCTTCCGCGTGCGCATGGGCTGCGCCCCGCGCGACTGGCTGGCGCAGCAGCGCGGTGACGCGGCGCTCAGCGGTTCGTGAGTTTGAGTTCGATTCGCCGGTTCTTGGCGTAGGCGGCGCCGGTGTTGCGCTCGTCGAGCGGGTGAAATTCGCATCACGCCGGAACAACTGGCGGAACTCCAGGTGGCGATCCGTCAACGGCTGGTCAGTCTGTTCGTGCGGCGCGGCCGGCTGGACAAGGCTGAGTCAGTGGCGCAGGTAGCTGGATGACGCTGTCCCGCCCTGAGCCGACGCTCACAGGCGGGGATTTCCAGTGTCGTCATTGTCGGCTATTGGCCGGCAGCAGCCCGTCGTTGCCTGATGGATCCAACCCCTCCGCTGCTATAGTGCAGTCGGCTTCTGACGTTCAGTGCAGCCGTCTTCTGAAAACGACACCGACAGCGGGGCTTCGCATTCCGGGGCGCGATCAATTTGTCGCGAAATTCCTGATTTTTGCGACAAAATCGCCGGCGCTGATTTTGCAGGGAAAAATCTGTCGCAAAAATCAGGTGCGAAAGTCAAACTTGTGCGACTGACTTTCGCGACACGTCGCGGCCCGGATTCCGCGCCGCTGCGGACGTGGTGCAGGTTTCAGGATTTGCGCGACATAAGGGGCGCGAAGGAATTTAATTCTGGATCACCAGATCAAAAGACCTTGGCGGGCAGACGCGCTCGAAATAGTAGCTTTCAACATCGTCCCAAACAGCGTGCCACGCGGCTAAAAAGCCCTCCGCGCCCTGTTCGCGCGCAGCAGTCCGTTCATGCCGCACTTTGGTCGGCACATCCACGATCACGGCGAGGTCGATCAAATCCCGAAGGAACGGAGATGCGGAATAAGCTCCTTCGAGCAGAATCGTGGGCGCTGGCGCGACTTCGGTAAATTCGTTCTTGAGGCTGTAAGTGCCATCCGGGCCTAGTCCCTGCATGAAGTCGAAAGCTCGCCACTGTGCAGGTTCCCCCTTGCGTAGAGGCTCTATTGCCTCGCGAACGCGGTCCCACTCAAAAACGCGATTCAACCGCTCCGCCACGGTTTTGTGAGGCCACTCGGATTCGGGAACCTGCGTTTGATAGAAATCATCGAGCGTAACCAAGGCTATGTCGGTCAGCTTCGCCAACCTTGCCGCAATCGTTGACTTACCGGAGCCGCTTCCCCCGTCAAGCGCCACGACAACAGGACGTGCGAGTTCGGCGCGGAGGGCTTCTATTCTCTCAAGGGCTCTGTTGCAAAGATTGGCGGCAGTCAGAGGTAGGCTGTCGCTCTGCGCCGATCAGGCGGCTGCTGCGAAATGGTGGTTGAGCATGCCCATGGCCTCCGTCAGCGCCGAGGGCCCAATGCCAAAAGCTCTCTCCACAAGGCGCACCTCGCCCCTGATGCCGGGCTGCAGGCACCAGGGGCGAGCCTGTCCTTTGCGCAGGGCTCGCATGACTTCGAATCCCTTGATCGTGGCATAGGCCGTGGGGATCGATTTGAAACCGCGCACCGGCTTGATCAGTATCTTGAGCTTTCCGTGATCGGCCTCGATCACGTTATTGAGATACTTCACCTGCCGGTGGGCCGTCTCCCGGTCCAGCTTTCCTTCGCGCTTCAATTCGGTGATCGCTGCACCATAGCTCGGCGCTTTGTCGGTATTGAGCGTGGCAGGCTTTTCCCAGTGCTTCAGGCCTCGCAGGGCCTTGCCCAGGAACCGCTTCGCTGCCTTGGCGCTGCGGGTCGGCGACAGGTAGAAATCGATCGTGTCGCCCCGCTTGTCGACTGCCCGGTACAGGTAGGTCCACTTGCCCCGCACCTTGACGTAGGTTTCATCCAGGCGCCAGCTCGGATCAAAGCCACGCCGCCAGAACCAGCGCAGCCGCTTCTCCATCTCCGGGGCGTAGCACTGGACCCAGCGATAGATCGTCGTATGGTCGACCGAAATGCCGCGTTCCGCCAGCATTTCCTCAAGGTCGCGATAGCTGATCGGATAGCGACAATACCAGCGCACCGCCCACAGGATCACATCACCCTGGAAATGGCGCCACTTGAAATCCGTCATCGTTCCGTCCGTCCAATCTCCGCCAAGCATGCTCAAGCTTCACGATTTTTGCAACAGAGCCGATCCGACTGCCACCAGTTGCTGCGTGTGCTGCAAGGAAATCCCGCTCGATGCCGCCTTCACCCCGGAAGGCGCGGAATACGTCGAGCACTTCTGCGGGCTGGAGTGCTATCAGCGCTTCCAGGCGCGCGCCAAGACCGGGAGCGAAACCGATGCCGATCCGAACGCCTGCGACTCATCACTGTCAGACTGAGGCATACCCTATCCTGATGTCAGGAGAAGCCACCCAGCAACGTCAGAATAGAGTTAACTTTTGTGTTTCTTGACACCTGCGGCGAAAGGTCATAGATTTCTTCCTGACACTTTCGTATTTGGAGGTATCTTGCAGGGTCAACGCATCGGCTACGTCCGGGTCAGCAGCTTCGACCAGAACCCGGAGCGGCAACTGGAGCATGTCGAAGTCGGCAGGGTGTTCACCGACAAGGCGTCGGGCAAGGACACCCAGCGGCCCGAGCTTGATTCGCTGCTGGCCTTCGTGCGCGAAGGCGACACCGTGGTGGTTCACAGCATGGATCGCTTGGCGCGCAACCTCGATGACTTGCGCCGCCTCGTACAAAAGCTGACCAAGCGCGGCGTGCGCATCGAGTTCGTCAAGGAAAGCCTGACCTTCACCGGCGAGGATTCACCGATGGCGAACCTGATGCTGTCGGTCATGGGGGCATTCGCCGAATTCGAGCGGGCCTTGATCCGTGAGCGGCAGCGCGAAGGCATCGCGCTCGCTAAGCAACGCGGAGCCTACCGAGGCCGAAAGAAGTCTCTGAGCGGTGAACAGATTGCTGAACTGAAACGGCGCGTCACGGCGGGCGAGCAAAAAGCGAAGCTGGCCCGTGAATTTGGTGTCAGCCGGGAGACCCTGTATCAATACTTGAAATTGGATCAATAAATATGCCTCGTCGTTCCATACTGTCCGCCGCCGAGCGGGAAAGCCTGTTGGCGTTGCCGGACACCAAGGACGACCTAATTCGACATTACACGTTCAGCGATACCGATCTCTCCATCATCCGCCAGCGGCGCGGGCCTGCGAATCGCTTGGGCTTTGCCGTGCAGCTCTGCTACCTGCGCTTTCCCGGAATCTTCCTTGGTGTCGATCAGGCGCCGTCTTTGCCCCTACTGAAACTGGTCGCCGACCAGCTCAAGGTCGGCGTCGAAAGCTGGGACGACTACGGGCAGCGGGAGCAGACCCGGCGCGAGCACCTGGTCGAGCTGCAAACGGTGTTTGGCTTCCAGCCGTTCACCATGAGCCACTACCGGCAGGCCGTGCACACGCTGACCGACCTGGCCATGCAAACCGACAAAGGCATCGTGCTGGCTAGCACCTTGGTTGAGCATCTGCGGCGACAGTCGATCATCCTGCCCGCGCTCAACGCCATCGAGCGCGCTAGCGCCGAGGCCATCACTCGCGCCAACCGGCGCATCTATGACGCCTTGGCCGAACCACTGTCGGACACGCATCGCCGCCGCCTCGACGATCTGCTCAGGCGCCGGGACAACGGCAAGACGACCTGGCTGGCCTGGCTGCGCCAGTCGCCGGTTAAACCGAACTCGCGGCACATGCTGGAACACATCGAACGCCTCAAGGCGTGGCAGGCGCTCGATCTGCCTTCCGGTATCGAGCGGTCGGTGCACCAGAACCGCCTGCTCAAGATCGCCCGTGAGGGTGGCCAGATGACGCCCGCCGACTTAGCCAAGTTCGAGCCGCAACGGCGCTACGCCACCCTCGTGGCGCTGGCCATCGAGGGCATGGCCACGGTCACCGACGAAATCATCGACTTGCACGACCGCATCCTGGGCAAGCTGTTCAACGCCGCCAAAAACAAGCATCAGCAGCAGTTTCAGGCATCCGGCAAGGCGATCAACGCCAAGGTGCGGCTGTTCGGGCGCATCGGCCAGGCGCTGATCGAGGCCAAGCAAGCTGGCCGCGATCCGTTCGCCGCCATCGAGGCCGTCATGTCCTGGGATGCCTTCGCCGAAAGCGTCACCGAGGCGCAGAAGCTCGCTCAGCCCGATGACTTCGATTTCCTGCACCGCATCGGCGAAAGTTACGCCACCTTGCGCCGCTACGCGCCGGAATTCCTTGCCGTGCTCAAGCTGCGGGCCGCACCCGCCGCCAAGAACGTGCTCGATGCCATCGAGGTACTGCGTGGCATGAACACCGACAACGCCCGCAAAGTGCCTGCCGATGCCCCGACCGACTTCATCAAGCCGCGCTGGCAGAAGCTGGTGATGACTGACGCGGGTATCGACCGGCGCTACTACGAGCTGTGCGCGCTGTCCGAGCTGAAGAACTCGCTGCGCTCGGGCGACATCTGGGTGCAGGGATCGCGCCAGTTCAAGGACTTCGAGGACTACCTGGTGCCGCCCGCGAAGTTCGCCAGCCTCAAGCAGTCCAGCGCATTGCCGCTGGCCGTGGCCACCGACTGCGACCAGTACCTGCACGACCGCCTGACGCTGCTTGAAGCGCAGCTTGCCACGGTCAACCGCATGGCAGCGGCCAACGACCTGCCGAATGCGATCATCACCGAGTCGGGCCTGAAGATCACGCCGCTGGATGCGGCGGTACCCGACACCGCGCAGGCGCTGATCGACCAGACAGCCATGATCCTGCCACACGTCAAGATCACCGAACTGCTGCTCGAAGTCGATGAGTGGACGGGCTTCACCCGCCACTTCACGCACCTGAAATCGGGCGATCTGGCCAAGGACAAAAATCTGCTGTTGACCACCATCCTGGCCGACGCGATCAACCTGGGCCTGACCAAGATGGCCGAGTCCTGCCCCGGCACGACCTACGCCAAGCTCGCCTGGCTACAAGCCTGGCATACCCGCGACGAAACCTATTCGACAGCGCTGGCCGAGTTGGTGAACGCCCAATTCCGGCATCCCTTCGCCGAACACTGGGGCGACGGCACCACGTCATCGTCGGACGGCCAGAACTTCCGAACCGGGAGCAAGGCCGAGAGTACCGGTCACATCAACCCGAAATATGGCAGCAGCCCTGGGCGAACCTTCTACACCCATATATCCGACCAGTACGCGCCGTTCCACACCAAGGTGGTCAATGTCGGCGTGCGCGACTCGACCTATGTACTTGACGGCCTGCTGTACCACGAGTCCGACCTGCGCATCGAGGAACACTACACCGACACGGCAGGCTTCACCGATCACGTCTTTGCCCTGATGCATCTCCTGGGCTTCCGCTTTGCGCCGCGCATCCGTGACCTGGGCGACACCAAGCTGTTCATCCCCAAGGGGGATACCGCCTATGACGCGCTCAAACCGATGATTAGCAGCGACAGGCTGAACATCAAGGCTATTCGTGCCCACTGGGATGAAATTCTGCGGCTGGCGACCTCGATCAAGCAGGGCACGGTGACAGCCTCGCTGATGCTTCGGAAACTCGGCAGCTATCCGCGCCAGAACGGCTTAGCCATCGCCCTGCGCGAGCTGGGGCGCATCGAACGCACGCTGTTCATCCTGGACTGGTTGCAAAGCGTGGAGCTGCGCCGCCGCGTCCACGCTGGACTGAACAAGGGCGAAGCGCGCAACGCGCTGGCCCGCGCCGTATTCTTCAACCGTCTGGGCGAAATCCGCGACCGCAGCTTCGAGCAGCAGCGCTACCGGGCCAGCGGCCTCAACCTGGTGACGGCGGCCGTCGTGTTGTGGAACACGGTCTATCTGGAGCGCGCAGCACATGCGTTGCGTGGCAACGGGCATGCTGTCGATGACGCGCTATTGCAATACCTGTCGCCGCTCGGCTGGGAACACATCAACCTGACCGGCGATTACCTCTGGCGCAGCAGCGCCAAGATCGGCGCGGGCAAGTTCAGGCCGCTACGACCGTTGCAACCGGCTTAGCGTGCTTTATTTTCCGTTTTCTGAGGCGACCCCAATACCGGCTGAGGTGCCGAAGCGTGTGCCGTTGAAATAAAGCCAATGTATGTTGTAACTATTAATGCGGCTAATTTTTTTGCTTTCATTGTCTGATTCTCATGGTTAAAAGGGAGATTAACGTTCTTTCTGAATGGTTCGGGTGAGGGTCTGTTCTTCACGCTCCGGCATGCGGCCGCGTTCAGTATTTTCTGCCGCCCTGAGCATGTCGCGTTCAGCGTTTGCCAGATCTGCAATCACACGCGATGCCCGCAACTGTTCACCGGCGGTCTTGTCAGCACCTTCCAGCTCGCTTCTGACGCCTGCAGCGGCCTTTATATCCCGTCCATCGGTGTTTTCCTCACCTCTGACCCTGCCGATCACATCCACATCCGGGTTGAATGGTTCCGGTTTACGCGGGTTAATGTCTTCCGGTTTCAGTCTGATTACCTCTTCCTGTGGAACTTCCGCCAGCAACGACTCCGGCTGCCTGCTCCGTCCGGCTTCTTCATTGCGAACCTGGTCTGCCAGCATTTGCTCGCGCAGCTGCTGTACGTTCTGTTCGTCCGTCAGCGTGGAGACAATACCCGGCGACACATCCTGTTTTGTCCCACCGCTTACCTTAAGCAGCCATGCTGAAGGCGGTTCATCACCGGTCTGCCAGACCACGCCGTCCTTTGGATGATTTCGTACTGCATCGAGTGCAGCCGTTAGGTCGCTGGCCACAATCGTGTTTCCGGACTGACTCCGCTGCAGCACGGCGCCACGGGCACGCTCTGTCATGACCATTCGGGTCGCCCCCTGAGTCATCCGTCCTTCCGGGCTGGAAACCAGGGAAACCAGGGCCAGGCCCGCACTCCTGCCAATGTTGTCATAAACCGGCAGCGCCAGCGCCGGTTCAGGAAAGCGCCGGGTGGCCGGGATGATTTTTGCCGTCAGTGACGCATCCTGCATGCCCTGATGGCGCACCCAGGCGCGACCGATGGCCGTTTTATTCACCGGCTGCCCCATTGCCCAGATGGCTTTCGCCTGTTTGCGCTGCGTTTCCGGTGCCAGCGCATCGTGCGCAGTTTTGATATCACGCTCCGGTGTTTTTACCGCCTTAACCCAGTCCGCTTTCCCGTCGGTGTATATCTGGACGTGCTCTTTCACGCGTGAGGCTGAAATGTAGAAGGCACGACGGGAAGCCAGTGCCTTACGTCCGTCTTTCGTGCCCTCAAGCGCAATGACATAATCACTGCTGGCCCCCTGTGCGCCGTAGCCGGTGACGGCCCAGCCGTAGTCGATATGCTGCTGCGCCCGGACCTTCTCCGGATTGATGGTGACGCGACCGTTCTCCCCTTTCAGACGGATATTTCCCTCCTCGCTGACCGACTCCACCGTATAGCGCTGGTTGGCCATCTGCCCCTGTTCGCGATCGGTCGCCGTGAACTTAAGCAGATCGCCGGAACGGACTTCCATCTCGCTGCGGCGAAACAGCTGCACGTCACCGGTGATCAGCTCCTTCGGTGAAATCAGAGCAATCTTCCCTTCCTCATCACGTACCGTCACCGTTCTGCCGTTACGGTCAACAGCCACCACATCCTGGTAGCGGTCACCGCGTTTAACCACCATCCCTGCTTCCCAGGCCTCTGTTTTGTTGAACTCATGGCGCGTATGGGTGATTTTATCGAGCACAGGCACCTTAATGGCCTTCTCCCCCAGTTCTCCCCGCGCTGCAAGCGCGGCATGAATGCCGGCATTTATCGCTTTACGGTCGGCGTTCAGTTGCGCAATGATGAGCGTACGGGACCGCGCCTCCGGCGTCCGGTCCTTCCAGTCCGCCACGATGTCGTTAACAGGCGTCTCCGTTTCCTGAATCGCACTTTCCGGGAGCGCGGCTGAAGCGCTACGCGCCACACGGTCAGCCGGCTGGGTTTCAATGCGCTGCAGGGCCGCATCGATCCGGTTATCGATGATGTCGTGAACGGTGCCGCGCAACAGCAGGTCTTTCTGACGGACGATTTCCTTCATGATGGCCACATCCATCGGGCTTCGCTCCTGCATCAGCTTAAACGGCGCGCCCACGTCGACCGCTTCAAACTGGTCGATATCCCCCATCGAGACCGCGCGACCGCCGCCGCTGGCAATGGCCTGGAACAGTGCCGCCGTATCCTGGTTGCCTGCCATTGAGGACTCATCGATAAGAAACACCTGTCCTTTATAGTCAGGTTTCCCGCCTGCGGCCGTCACCTGGTCATGTTCAACGACAAAAGATTTGATGGTCTGCGCCCGGACACCGACGTCGCTCATTTCTTTCACCGCCTGGTGCGTAGGAGCAAGCCCCGTCATCACCGGACGAACATCCGCCGGCAGGGTCTCCAGTGCAGATATCACCGCCTTCAGCTGCGTGGTTTTCCCCACGCCGGCATAGCCCTGAATCCCGATAAACTGATCTGTGGTACCCAGCACCAGGGTGGTCGCCTTTTTCTGGCCATCGGTGAGTCCGTTCAGCACTGCCTCCGGTACCTGTTCCAGCAACGGCTGCTGCGTACCTTTTCCTTCCTCCACCACGCGCAGAATGGCTTTCTCCATCTCCCAGGTGGACCGGGACACCAGTACCGGCTCTCCCACTGCGGATACGGACAACAGCTCGCCATTTTTAATCATCGCGCCAATTTCATTCCCGATGGCCTCGAGGTCGGGATGATATTTCTGCGCTTCCGCCGCCAGCTTAAGCTCGTTGATCACCACGGTGCGCTGGTCGTTAATGGCACGCCACACGGCCAGGCCCGCGTCCGTCCGGACGCGGTCATGCAGTGAATCAACCGCCTGACTGACGTCCTGGTGACCGCTCAGGTTTCTGACCAGCTGCACAGGAGAGGCATTGGTCTTCATGCGCTGCAGCCGGGCTTCAGCCCGGCCCTGCACTTCGGCGGTGAACACTTCCGCCCGGTGGCCACTCTGTGCCAGCGAGTTCATGGTCTGGGTCGATATGTCGCGGCTGTTGAGCGCGGCCAGTACCACGCCGGTGTCATTATCCCGTCCGCCCGGCGCGGTCACGTAAGCATGTGACAGATAGAGCGGCTGGTCTTTTGGCAGCGTCAGAGTGTCTTCCCCCCGTTTAACCTCAATCCCCTTTTCACTTATCCCGGTCACCTCAAGACGATCTTTGGCCTTCAGGCTGTGCTCGCGGTCGCCCGCCACGGAAAGCAGTTTTTCGCCGGTGGCCACGCTGAGGGTTTCACGGCTGAAGAGACGCCAGTCAGCGCTGATATCACCGATTTTCATCCGGGTCAGCACGCCATCCCCGTCGATGAGCGAGAGGACTCGCGTGTCCTCATGCACCCGATCAATTACATAGGACTTACGTTCTTTCGCGTCCGTGCGATCTTCAAGCACCATGCCGGGACGGTACGAACCTGACATGCGACGGGTTTTGCTGTCGAGCCACACAGGCTGCCGGGCCTCTATCTCCACGCCATCGCGGCCCAGCTGCCCTGCGTTCTGCAGCGCCTCACGTACCAGGCCCGTCAGCTGTGCCTGTTCACGTTTGCCGACCACGACGGCGGTGACGTTATCAGTTCCTCCGCTCAGCTCTGCAAACCGGTTGGCCAGCGCCTCGTAACGGTCGCGTTTGTTCGGAATACTGACCACTTCAGCTTCCAGCCCGGGTGCCGGCTCAGTGCGGCGGGAGCGGGCAACCCCCGCGGACTCCAGTACGGACATGGCATTACCGTTCGCCTGACGGCCGGCACTGTCGAGAAAGACCAGCTGTGCGTCCTGCGCGCGCGCTTCGCCCAGCAGTACCAGCGTCTCCTTTAGCCCCAGACGCTCTGCCCCTTCGATAATTAGCGTGCTCTGGGGTTTAAGATGGAAATCACCGCTCAGAACATGCTGCCGGCTGATAATCCGTTCACGCAAATCGTCGGATTTCGCCAGCGAAATGGCGCGCTCGGCAGAGCTGGCCAGCACCTGCACGTCACGACCATTCGCGCCGGCAATACCGGCCAGCTGCGCGGTCAGGTCACGGATGCCCGTCACGCCTGACGGGGCATTCATCAGTACCAGGGCGTCCTTCTCCACAACTTCAAGAGCCGCCGGCGCGTACTGCGCCGGGCGGGTGAAACTGACGACTTTTGTGGATTTGAGATGCTCCTGACTCAGCGCCTGGATCGAGAGTTCATCCAGCAGGTGAATACGGGAAGTGAAAACCCCTTTCTCACTGTCCAGCGGCACAATCATGCCGTCCTTCAGCGCTGCATCGATGGCTACACGAATATCCTTAATCTCCGGCAGCCGTTCACTCAGCTCAGCGGTGGTCATCATCAGCTCGCCAAAGGTGAAGCGCGTTTTACTGTCGCTGAGCTGCGAGATGGCCAGCCGGACAGCCTCAGTCAGTTCCGGGCGGGGTATTTCAGTGTCCAGCTGCGCTGCAGGAACGCTCCTGGTCGCCGGCGTCTTTTCGGGACCGGTCTGTGCCGGCTGACTCAGCGTGTCAGTCTGTTGTGGTACTGGCTGACGGGAGAGGCTCTCCCGTTCTGCGGGTTGAGCAGGTGTATCGACGCTCTTTTCTGCTTTGGACGACGTCTGCAAAGAAGCCTGTTCAGGCACGGCGGGAACCGCTTTAGCCTGGTGATCTCGCTCCGGCTGAGGCGCGGCCTCACGAAGACCTGCATCACGCGGCACCACGCTTTCCTGATACGCCTTCAGGTCAAATCCTTTCTCCTTCATCTGGCCCAGCCAGCGTTCCATCAGGCGCATCCTCGAAGGGTCGACTTTCGCCCTGCGGGTGTCTTTGGCGGCCACATCCCGGCTGCGCAGCGTGGCTTCAGCCCCCACGGCCCCCTGAATTTCCCGGCCCCGTGAGGAATACTCGTCCCTGACTTCTTCCGGCACGCCCTTGATTTCCCACATGCCATGTTTGCCTACTTCTTCCACTTCATGACCGAGCGCTTCAACCCGCTCGCGCAGCGCGCTGCGATAGATTTTGCCGAGCGTGACCTGGTGCTTCATGACGGTTTCGATAAAGCCGGCGTTATGGATATAGTCCGTGGCCAGGGCTTTCCATTTGCCCGCATACTCCGTCATGTTGGCAATCAGGAGATGGGTGTGCAGCTGAGGATCAAGATTGCGCGAGGTATCATGCGTATAGGCGGCCGCCACCATCTTGCCGGTGTGTACAATGGACGTAACGCCGTCTTTCGTGTCGCGGGCCGAGATGAGCTTCTCCACATAGCCAGCCGCCACGCGGACGGCATGGTTATGTGCTTCCACCATTTCTTTATCATTCCCAATGAGCGCCAGAATGGACACGCTCTTGGGAGCGGAAAAGGTCAGGTCATGGCCCGGGCGGTGGACGTGCTGTCCGTTAACCTCCTTGCCCAGCCTTGAGCCGTCCGGCAGACGGCCCTCGAGCACGGCCGTCAGGTCATCGCCACGGACGTTGCCCTCAAGGCCCAGCTCTTTTGCACCTTCCCCCATCCAGAGGCTCTGCAGGCTGCCCAGAAAATAGTAGTTATCGGAATTGCTGTAGTAGCCTGCAGCCTCGCCGGCTGACGCTACTGGGGCGACTGACATCATAGGTCATGCTCTCTGTCGTAATAGTGATGGTCGTTTTCGTCGTAACCCGGATCGTCCGCGTGACGGTGAATTAAAATGTTCTCTTCTTCCTTCGCCAGCTGTCGGCTCGTCCGGTGTGCTTCATCCGGGGTCTGCGGTGTCACTGACTTCCCAGCCGTCGTCAGACTCAGGCCGCCGTCTGGCAGTGCTGTCACCTTCATATCCAGGTTCATTGATTCGCCCGCATTCTCGCTGGCCTGATCTTCTTCTCCGCCTGAGGTGGCTCCGGTATTGAGCCGCCGTTTCAGCATCCCCAGCGCGCCGACTGCAGCTGGCTCGGAGGGAGCATCCAGTTGGGTTCTGCTGCGGATTTTTTGCAGTGCTGCAGGTATTTCCGGTTTGAGGGGCGCAGTCTCTTTTTGACGAGTTACTGAAGGAGGAGAAGACCGAAGTGAAACGACGTTGTCTTTTTTGTCTTCGGTGACAGGGTCTGTCACCGTGCTGTGATTTTCAGTTACGACTTCCGGGACCACTGGCGCTGCTCGCGATGTGACGGGCTCCCTGGCAGATACCGACTTCTGTTCAGGTACAGCGCTGCGTGATGGTTTCGGCTCCTCCATTCGGGCATGAGCCACTTTTTCGACGGGCGATGTCGCCGGAGAGCCGGATGCGCCTGCAGACGAAACCGGAGCAGGAGCGCCAGCTACAGATGATGTATCGCTACCCTTCTCCAGCACTTCGTCACCGGTCGGGAACGTCAGACCTGCCGCTGTCGCTGCGCGCTCATTCTCCTTAATAACGTTCTCCAGCTCCGGACTCAGTGCATCGCGGATATTGCGCTCGAGAAGGCCAGCGTGACGTTTTTTGAATGGACGGTATTTCAGCTTCAGGCGAACGACCGGATACTCACCCGGAAGACGCACATAAAAGTTGAGGTTTGGCAGACGCATGATCTGCTCGTAGTCGACAATCGGGTTATTGACCTCGTCCTTGCCGAGGGACACACCGTCACGCACCTGATCCATACCGTAGCTGTTTGATTCACGGATTTTGCGAGTACGCTGCTTACCGAGTTCTTCTTCGACCACTTTGGCCATCTCCGCACTCGGCGAACGACCGTACATACGGGTATTCATCAGGTCGAAAATGCTTTTAGCCAGCTCGCGGCCGTAGACGTGAACCAGTTGCGCCATGTTCTGCATCCCCAGCACGAAACAGCCGCCAAACTTACGCGCCTCGGCAAGCGTTTCAGCCAGTTCCGGGATGCGCTGAAGGCTCGGGGCTTCATCAAGAATGAACCACACGCGGCGCTCGCTGTTTTCACCCATGCTCTGCAGTAACAATGTGGCCAGTGACACCCAGAGTGAAATCAGTGGTCGCACACTCTTGCGGTGTCGGGCCTGAGTGGAAATAAACAGCCAGCTATTGTCATAACGCTCCTGCGTCATCCACTCCCGAATGGTGAAAGGTGGTTTAGTGCCGTCATCAAGCCCCTGAAGAAACCGCAGCGCTTTGGCGTAGTTGGTCACCACCGAGCGAATGGAGATTGCTGTTTTCTCGATCTTCTCCTCAACCAGGTTGGCTGAAGGCGTATTGACCAGATATTCACGCAAACTTTTCATGCTGAGTGACAGCAGGGTTTTGAGAAACTTTTCTATACTCCTGTCCGGGTCAACCGACATACGTATAGCGAGGTCAGCGCAGATGGTCCGTGAACTTGAAACCCAGAATGGATCGGACTCCCCTTCCACCGGAATGAGGCTGGCAGCCAGGTTGTCATAATCGACCGCATCAATACACTCACCCCACATCTGCCAGTTAGCACAGCGTTCGTCGTGGGCATTCAGGATGAAATCGGTGGACGGGTTGTAATGTGTTTCGGTAAAGGTACAGCCTGAGTCGTAGATGATGGCCCGGTCACCACGTTTGCGTATGTAGTCCAAGAGCCAGCGGATGATGGTTGATTTACCCACGTTAATAGTGCCATGCATGAGGAAGTTCATTACCTCAGCCCGTTTAACCATGTGTAAATCAGCCACCCGCAGATCGGACAATTCACCGTTTTTACGCAGCAGCTTATTCACTTCAACAGGTTTGTCGGTCAGCTGCATACCGGAAATGTATTCGTCTTCACTTTCCTTACGACCGATATTGGCGATAAACCAGGTCACAGCGAGAAACACAACCATACTGAACAACCCGCTGGCGCCAGCCGCCCACTGCAGCTCAGTCAGACACTGGTCACCCATAGCCTGCATGTACGGGTCGGCATAGATCTGCGGCAGGGTCATTTTGAGCACCATCATCGTCGCCGTGGGCGCATACCAGTAGTGGACGTCGTAAATTTTTGGCGTCCCCGTTGCCGGCATCAGATCGATAAAACTGCTGTTGATGCTGGCGAACCACCACAGGGAGCCGTTATCAAGGGCTTCCTGTGGAATTCGCCAGAGAAAAATGGCGGTAGTCAGCACGGCGAACAGGATGAAGATCCAGAATCCTATCCAGTTGTTCACCTGAATGAACATGCGCCAGCGGTAGGCGGTCATCTGCCCGCCCTGGGTGAGGTTTTTTCCTGCGAAGCTCATAGAGTGTTGTCCGGCCGTTATCGCATCACCTGTTCGGTGATGTGTGTTATCAGGGGAGAAACGTTGAAAAGGGTGATTAATTACGTGATAGCGCGAGTGGGAAAACGTCGGGTTATTACATCAGACTCAGTTCATATCTGGCCTGCTGACATCCGTCCTCCCAGTCCTGTGCATTAATGTATGCAGCCATAGAGCGGACTGAGGAGGCCACATCCTTATAAACCGGTGAATGCCACTCCTGGGGCTCCAGACCATATAGAGTGAATTCATAGCCAGCCCAGCCAGCAATGATGGTCATTCCCTGCCCCTCCGGAAGTGAACCAAATACATTCATATAAGCCCTCGCTACCATCAGCTCACTTTCCAGATGGATAAGCGACCAGAATTCAGCTGAGTAATCTGCACGTTCATTTATCTGATGCATCATGATGGACAAACTCCTTTGAAATTAAGGACGCAACGCTCGCCGCAGACAGGGCTGCGTCAGGCGCAGTCATGCGAGGAAGCGTAATTACTGGTAACTGACAGAAAGCACCGACGCACCCTGCCCGGAATGAGCACGGTTAAAAATCAGCTGTGAGGGAGAACGGCTGCGGCGATCGCCGCAGCCGCGGGTATTACATGATGCCGGCGATGGACTTGGCCAGCTGCGCTTCCAGGACAGGTTTTGCCTCTTCAAACTTGAGGTTCACCTTGTTGGCGTTGGATACCACGCGAGTCTGGTATTTAGCACGGTTGCCCTGCTCCGTGCTGGTCTGCAGCTTAATACCTGACGTGCCCTGTTTCAGGGCGGCAATATTGTCGGTAGTGACGGCCGCTTTGCTGCGCTCGGAGATTTGCAGATCGGTCACCATCGTATAGTTCACGTCTTCAACCATTGCATCTGCAGCCATACCAATCAGCCCGGTGGCCAGCCCTACACCCAGCGTTGCGCCAGCTGACGACGAGTTATACGCCGTAATACCCGCGCCCAGTGCCGCACCCATTGCCGCACCTTCATACCCGGTCTTAAGGAACCCCTGTGCATCGCGCAGATCCATTTTTTCAGCTTTCAGCACGTTTGCCTGAATCCAGTAGTAGGCCGTGTCCGGAGAGCTGGAGACGCGGTAGCCTTTCGCGGCCAGTTCATTTGTAATTTGTGCCTGCAGACCAGACATGTCCTTGTCAGAGGTATTACGGATCTGCAAATAAACAGTCTTCTCTGATGATGGTTCCAGCCAGATGGTTTCACTCATCTGGGTTTTGACATCAAGATTACGTTTCTTCACCGCAGTGGACATGGCGCCACAACCTGACAGAGCGAGAGTAGAAGCGATCAGACCTACAACGGCTAATTGTTTTAATTTCATGAATTCATCCTGAGCATAGAAAAACGTCCCCGTTAGCGAGATATAGCTAACAGAGACGTTATCGGCTGATTTGAAAGGGAATTTAGGTTAAATAGATGATTGGCTTAGATTACTACAAAAATTAAGGGGGCCATTGCCCCCTTACTCTCAGTATCCCCGGTTAGGGTCATACGTATTTGAAGGTTCGTTGAAGTTTGTTCCCCAACTGTTTCCGTGAATATCCAGGCCAGAGATGCCACCAACCATTGGCATTCCTGACGAAGGATTTATAGCAATCCCTTGATTAATATCCGTATGACTCGCACCGAAATTGATTGGTAGTACAGATGAATTTGTATCTAGCCCTGAATATTGGCTCGATGAAAACTCAGCCAATGCTGTTCCCTTGCCAGACATACTTGATTGATACCTTGCGGCCTCTTCATCTGAGAGTTTATACGCTTTACTCCCGCGTATTTCATAGATATTGCCTGTATCTTTATCCTTCAGGAGGTTTAACCCCTTCCTTCCAGCCCCAAATAACACGGCGGAAAGAACCATAACTGCGGACATCGACAGATATAGATATATTGAATTTTCCCAGAGGAAAAAGAGGCATATTACTTGCGCTATCATTGAAGTAAGTAAGCGTGGAAAGAGCGAGGCGATTGAAACGACACTGCCACTCTTATCCGCTTTTTTAAGAAGATAGAACAATGGTAAAGATATCAATGTACCTAACGCATACATCCCTGCCAATGCGATCCAATCTTCACTGTAATACCCGTTATGGTTAGGCATCACATCATGAATGAGTGGAATAGCAGCATATATACTAAATACAGGAATGTACGAAATTCTGCATAGATTAGACTTTAGCATTTATCCTCCTAGCCGGCCCTTTTCCTCAATTCCAGCAATTGCTCTTCTAACTTCCTTTTTTCACCACTGTCTATAACTGGCGTTTGCTGGTCAATCTCGGCTTCTTTTCGTTGAATTTTGAAATTACCGGTTGCGTTTAAATTCTCTCCTTTCAGGATATCACTGGATGTCTGAACAGTGGATTGTTTTTTATCAATTTCACCAGCAGATTCGTTGATTTTATGCTCATTTTCAGATCTTTGTTCCGCCACTCGACGCTGTAACTCATTCTGGGGACCAAACCCCTGCGTGGAGTGTTCATGCAACTTAGCCTGATTTTCTCTATATGACTCCTGCATAGCATCGCCACGTACTTTTTCGCCGCCAACATTAATGCCTGAACGACTATGAGCAACTTCACTCCCCTGGCCATGCGTGGTTCCTTGCTCCCTGACGGTACCTGAATGTTGGAACTCAGGATGCGATTCTTCAGTGTGGCCGGTCCTTTCATCTGCAGTCGTGCGTCCACCGGCATCAACGATCCCTGCCGACGAGGTGATATTACCCGAGCTGCTTCTCTGTCCGGCTGCTTGTCCTTGATGAACAGTTGACTGACCAATACCCGGAGAAACAGAATCATCTATTCTGGCAGAATAATTTCCACCCTGCTGGCCTCCATATTCAGCGCCCTGAGTCGTTCCGTTAGTCTGGGCATTGGCAATACCTCCCGAGCTATGAGCACCGCCATCCTGAGAGCTGTAACTGACTCCAGCATCATGGCCAGATGAACCTGATACCTGTTGACTGCCTCGCGCTGGTTGTACGATATGCTCCCCACTGAATGCTGCATGCTCCTGGCCGCTGGTAAGATCTGAACGGCCCTGCTGATAATCCCCCATGATTTCAGGTTTGAGACGTTCATTTACGAATTCCATCGCTGCTTCTCGCGCCGACGGCGCACTTGTCAGCATGGACTGTGCCTTATCACCGTATTTATTAGCCGCCCAGTCCACAAACTCCTGCGTATAGTTGGTATCGAGGCTTGCGCTCTGGTTCTGCGCAACGGTGGCCATACGGCTGAACTCGTTACTCTGCGTCGAACTGGTGGTGTACTGATGGTACTGGCTTTCAGCATCATTGAGCGTTGCGGCCAGCTGCTGAACATTGCTGCTTGCAGCATTCTCAGAATGATTCGCGCCATCGCTGATACGGCTACTTTTGACCATATCCATACCCTGGCGGAAGTCATTAACTGCCTGGCTATTCTGATCATGTCGCGAATCTTGTGTTTGGGAGCCCGAATCCTGAACACCTCTTGAGCTGCCTGTCGAATGCCGCAAATCTCCAGAAACACTTCCTTCTGCGCCAAATTTAACAACACCTAAATTGACGCCTGCTCCGGCGGTCCCTTTAATACCTGCAGATACAGATCCCTGATTACTGATATCCATCAGCTTGTTATAGGCTTCCTGAGTCGAGATGTTGTTCGCTTTCGCATAGCTTTCTGCGGCAGACAACATCATGCCAGCTCCGCGTGTCGCATTAGTGGCCTGACTGTTTTCACTGCCTTGGATCAGGCTGTCGCTGGTACCTGTCTGGTGAGACAACTGAGAGAGCTGCGACCAGCCACTGGTAACGCTGTGGTTGTAACCATCGAGTGCAGTTTGCGCCTGAACCTGCGACTGGCGGGCTGATTCCTGGAAACCACTGCTGGCCAGCTGGCTGAGCTTCATGTTCACCGGCAGATTCGACATTGCACCCGAGCCGTCGATAACCGTATGGCCACCGGCCGTCTGAGTCTGCGTGGAGCCGTTATCCGCCTGCCAGGTTTGCTGACCCTGACGCTGCATCAGGTTGGTATCCATCTTGTTCTGGCTGACATTGTCCATCGACATGTTGTTAAACGACCAGTTTCCGTCCGCTGTGGTCGCTGCCACACCTGCTGACGTGAAGGCGCCCGAGCTGAGTACACTTCCTGCCACCTGAGAGCCCATCGCCGCTGCACCTTTGGTCAGATAGAACGACAGTACGGGAATGGAAAGAGACAGATACCCTGCCAGATTCGCCACGTCCGAATGCTGCAGCGCAACCACATCCTTGTTGGCAAGCACCAGGGGCGTGCCCCCGGACTGGCTCTGCAGCCAGTAGTTGGCGGCATAGTTAAGAATGGCGAACATCACCGGCCACATCTGGAAATAGATAAACCCGGAAACGTATATTTTCAGGGTGTTCAGGCCAAAAAGCGTGTGGTTTGACGCGGCCAGCGCAATCATCAGCGGGAACAGGCAAACCAGGATAAGCATCAGCAGCGACTGTGCAAACGGCAGCGTGCGGGTCGCCAGCTCATTGCCAGCAGCCCAGGCAAGACGCTGTTTGGTAGCCGCGTTCTCGGTGGCCAGATTAAGCAGGTTAGCCGTGTCTGATGAGCGAGCGGCAAAACCCCTGATCCCCTGCCGTACTGCACTGTTCGTGATGTTGTTCTTCATGATCTGCGCAGCAGTCATACCACCGGAATAAAAATATCCGTAGCTTTCCCCCATAGCGTTGGCCAGAAGCGTCGCGCCATTCAGCTTGTTGCCGAAGACCTTTCTCGTCAGCCAGGTAAACGTCGCACTGCCCGGGTTGACGTCGGTATTGGCCAGCTTCTGTATCTCCGTTGCGGCCTGCTGACAGGTCAGGAACTGGCGTAAAGTGGAGGTCATCTTAAAGATGCCCCGCAGCGGGCTTGGGTTACTGGTTATCAGCGTCAGCGGGTCAGTGGAATTGAGCAGCTGATTGATGGTGTATTTACCATTCAGAAGAATGTCGCCGATCACACAGTTTTCCACATAATCCGGCAGCATCTGAGCCAGCTCCGGATTTTGCGTAGCGAAATCGCTTGTTTCCGCCACAATCTGCGAGCCAAACAGCATCCCGGTTTTGCTGTAGGTCACCGAGTCGGGTCTGGCCATCAGCATGTCGTAAACAGACGCCATCTTATACCCGATACTGGTCGTCAGCGACGCGATGGCTGCCAGGCCAACCGGTACGTTATCAGTAACCCAGACTGCACCTGGATCGGACAGGTCAATGACCTGCACTGAGCGTTTCGGTACCAGCAGGATGGATGTCAGGATCATGAAGACCGCCAGCCACTGGACGAAAACCATCGGGTTACGTTGTTTGATGAAAGTGAGCAGTACGGCCAGCACCCCGAAGGTGCCGGCAATACGCATTAACGTGTGGAAAGTATTCTGACCGACAAGGGTGACTACGGCGTCCAGCGCCGTTTTCCACATTCCCCCGCCATAAATGGTGTATATCTCAAGCATCAGCGATCACCCCAGTGATAGTTGCTTTGATAGGAGCCTGAAACAATGGTGGATACCTGCTGCTGCAGGTACTGCATGTTGCGGTCGATACCGTCCAGCGCGTTCTGATCAGCTGCGGACTGCAGCTTCATGTCGGCGAGAAGTCCCTGCGCATGAATAATGTTGTCGCGTAGTTTTGCGGCAGCTTCTTCAGGGAAGTTCTTGCCAGCCAGAGACAGGCTTGCCTGTTTCACCAGCTCCTGGAGGTACTGAATCATCAGGTCCTGGGCAATGAAGTCGGAAACCTGCAGAAGGTACGTGGCGCTCATCCCCATACTCTGGGCGTTAGTCAGATACTTCAGCACCGGTACAGAGGTGGTGTTCACAAAGCCTTTTTCCTGATCGGTCAGCGCAGTATCGTCGACCAGCTTGTTCTGCATTGAGAGCATCAGGTTTTTAACCAGAGTGACCAGAGCGTTGGACTCAGAAATCGTCAGATTGGTGACAACAGGTCCCAGGCAGAGGTCGGATTCGTCACATCCGTAGACCTTCGCCGTTCCCCCGCGCATCAGGACTTTAATCAGGTCGCGGTTATCAACCAGTGGCGTCAGAATTGTCACATCGCCATTCTTGTTGAAAATGATGGAGCCGACGGTACTCATGACCAGCTCCTTCAGCGCGCGGTCATTGCCGAGAAGTCCATTCTTACTGAGGGTGTCCCAGATAAGGTTTTTGTTCTTCAGCACCTGATCCTTCTCAGCATCACCGGCTTTAGCCGTGACTTTGTCGCCCTGTCCTCCGACGGTACAGCCCTGACGGGAAGCCGCCCAGTCTGAGAACATGTTGGTTTCGCCGGCAATGTCCTGACAGATTTTCTGCTGGGAGACCTGCGTCACTGGCCACAACCCGCCGATGATGCCCTGAGCAGCCTGGCATGAACTCATGTTCATGGAGTTAACATCACTGGCCAGTTTCTGCAGGAAGTCTTTAGCCTGCTTCAGCTCCGGTACCATCGTCTGCAGGGCCAGGTCGAAAGCATAGCCTGCGGCGTTGCTCATGATTTGCTTCACGAATCGCTGGATTTCCTCGCCGCTGATCATACTGAACGACCCGAGATAGGCATCGATACCGCCGCAGCCGGCGTTAAGGGAAGGCAGCTGCATCGAGATCAGCTGGACGTTTTTTGCAGGGTTCCGGAGGTATACCGAGCCGCCGGAGAAATACCCTGCAGCCTGCCCCTGCCAGGCCTGCGCCTGAGTCACGTTGCCGCTGTAGCCCAGATTATTGAAGAAACCGTTCAGATCGCCGTTGACGTCCGCCTGAGCAGGCAGAGCAGCCAGGCCTGAGAAGAACACGACTCCTGCCGTAATAAGCGCCTTAATCATTTGGCACCTCCACAGCTTGCATATTCTTGCCTGCCGGGCTGTCAGCACGGTTAATTTTGCGGCAAAGATATCTGGCCAGACAGAGCCAACTGCAGACGAGTAAATTCAACGCAATGAGCGCGATAATCGCGGCCAAAACGCCCCACAACAGGTACTGCGGATAGTGGATGAGAAGTGAGAGCGTAAACTGTTCGGAGCGTTCAACGGACATCGCACTGAGCGTTGTGATGGCGCATTTCACGTATACCCTTTCGACTACGGCGGTAAAAATTAAGGCATAAAACAGTTTCAGGGTTAACAAATCCGTCCATTTTCGGGTTTCAGTCGCACTACAGTCTTTCACTATCGCGAAAGCCTGGTTCCGGATAAGCGTCTTCAGTCTGATAAGCCTCATGCAATCTCCTCCCGGGGTTTCCTGGCCAGGGTCTGCCGGCAGACGTACAACCCGGTAACTGTGAAAAAGAATCCGATGCTCAACGAGATGAGCAGAAGCACAGGGAAGTCCTGCAGACAGGTTGTCAGTTCAGGGCGATCCATGACGCTGACCACCCGGTGGGCCAGCACCCCATAGAACGCTGCGGACACAAGCAGCGTTACGCTGAATAACAGCCACACGCGCTCGGTACGCGATAACGCATACGTATTTGTCGTCATTTTGTAGTCCGTTTGTATTACTGAGGGGTGACCTGCGCGCTTGCCGGCATTGGCGGCAGCATCTTCGGATCGACGTTATCCATGTCTGCCTGAATCAGGCTGGCCATTCGGCTCTCAAGTGCGGGGATGTCCATCACGCCCTGGGTGAGTGGATAGGCTTTCAGGGTGTTGACGTTGACCATAAAGGCCGTCGGTGTCGCAATCGGCAAACCGTTTCCGAAGAAGGTGACAATCTCGTCTGCGATGGGAGAGTTAGGGTCAGTCTTACGCGGGACCATCGGGGTCGGATAAGATACGTCTCCGCCCCCGTCAAGGGTGTACGGGTACACCCTGATGGCATGCTCATCGGCCCAGCCCTTCAGCAGCGGGTCAAACTTAGCGCTGTACTGGCAGTGCGCCTGCATAAAGAGCACCACGGCATAATCTTTCATGTTAGCCCGACGTCCGTCCGGCAGCGCCATCAGGCTGGCTGGCGCGGGTACGGGAACGGTGGAAGCGATTATGGCTGCAGCGTCTGCAGATGGCGCCGTTTTTGTTGCTTCAAGCGCCATTAATTCCTCACGTGCACCGGCATTAGCCAGCAGGGGCAGGGATAACAGGAGCGCAGTGAGTCCGGTTTTAACGTTCATGATCGGCTTCCTTATGCGCCTGACCTCTTTCGTAACGGAACCAGCGATACACGGCATACACCACCATCCCTGCCGCACCGGCCCACATACCATTGCAAAGCCATAAGAGCCCCTGCTGTGTATGTTCCACGGACCAGGTCATCAGCTCGCTCAGTACGCGTGCCATCGTGCCCCAGAAAATCAGTCCTGCGAGAATAGCGGGTTTCATTCGTGTGTCTCCTTGCTCTGCCGTACCAAAAGCGAATGCGTATCTGGTGAAATGCGTTTCCGGGCGGTACGCACGGCTTCACCGATGAGGGTAAAAAGTCTGTATTGCATAGGAATTTCTCAGGAATTGGGTTTAAAGCCGGTGGCCACGTTCAGAAATCGCTTAGACAGGTCATCCTGAGTCATGAAGCCGTATGACAGCGCGCGGTAATTCTTGCTCCGGGGGTCAACAAGGTAGAGCGCCGGGAAGTGCGTGATATTCATCGACCGGGACTGTCCGGTGTCCGGACGGCTCTGCGGCAGGGAAGCTGCCACCTGTCCATCAACCGATACCGGGATAAGCGAAATACCGTTGGTTTTCGCAAAGTCCGCCACTACGCCCGCCATCTGCACGTCAATCGGGTCACTGCCCCGGTAGAAGTAGAACAGACCGTACTGCTGCGCCAGCTGCTCCACGGCGCTCTGCCGCGTCTGCTGGTCGCGGGTCTGCATAAACGGCGCCATGCTGTTGTAGTGCGGATACTCCAGGTTGTAGTCGAGGTCCGGATGGCTCAGCTGCGCCGCCGCAAAGGACTGGCTGAACATCGATGCCCGATCGGTCCAGAACTTTTGCCAGCGCAGGAACGTCGCCGTGTTTTCCCGAGAGGGGAACAGGATGGCGCGATTAAGCGCCTCCTGGGTGTATCCTTTCAGTACCCGGGCCTGCTCCATCGGGGACATTTTGCTGAGATCCGGAATGGCCTGCGGCGCAGG